>DATJYV010000114.1:0-7781 GCA_035499415.1 Bacteroidota bacterium | reverse complement strand
TTCCGAAGGACCGCCCTGCAACGCTCATGGAGATCGCATGGCTCATCGAGTCCGCTTCCGGCGTCCTGACTCCCGACACATCCATCATCCACTTCGCTTCTGCAGGTCGAACGCCGGTGCTCGGATTTTTTACGCAGCTTCAAGGGATGCACGAATGGACCGCGTACGGCGTCCCGCACACGGATATCGTAGCCCCTCCGGGAAAGCCCGTGTCGGCCATCGATAATGCCCGGTTAATCGAAGCAACGGAGAAATTCTTGCGCGGTTTGGGTGTGGGGCAGACGTCGTTTCCGAAAGGGCAGGCCACGCCATGATGCGATCCGGGCAGAGTGGAGAGAAGGCGGCGGACGAGTTATTCTATCCCGCGCTTTTTTTATTTCTCGCCGGTTTTCTTCTGCATTGTTTTCTTGCAGCGCGCTCATGGGTGGGGGGCGATCAGATCTATCTTCTCAATCTTGGGCTTGACTTTGCCAACCACGGAAATCTTCATCCCCTGGGGAAATGGAGGATGGGGGCCGGGACGAACCCGGGCGTCCTGCTCCAGCTGCTCATCGGCATCCCCCTGGCGCTCTGGCACAATTTCCATGCACCGATGGTGGCCGTCCTCCTGAGCCACCTCGTCAGCGGAATTCTTGTCGCCGGTATGTTCCGCTCCGTTCTCGGCTCACCCGGCCTGTTCTTCGCCACTGTCGCTTACTGGCTTTCCCCCTGGCGATTATATAATGGCGGCATCCTGTGGGAGCCGGCATTCATTTTTCTTCCCGCTGCCGCGCACTTGTGGGCGTGCCATCGGCTCAGGGACCGGGCGTCGTTCTGGCCGTCCGCAGTTCTGTTCTTGTCCCTTTTCTCTGCCGTCCAGATTCATAATTCATCCTTCATTCTTTTTCTTGTGACCGCGTTCCTTGCGGGGAAGCGTAAGATCAGGATCCATTGGGCGGGGGCCGGCGCAGGGATGGCGACAGCCGGCGTCACGCTCATCCCGGCCGTTATTACGCTTCTTCGCGGAAATCTTCCACCGTCCATCCACTCGGAGGGATTCCTCGGGGCGGGATTCGTCATGGTGTACCCGACGCTCAAGGGAATCCTGTATTGGTTCACGCTCGGCGCGCTCGATGTCGTCAGGCAGCTGGAGGAATCGGTCTTTCGCCATTCAGAGGGCGTCGTGGGAGTTCGAATGTTGCAGGGCCTGTCGGTCGCAAGCGTCGGGCTCAGCATCCTGGCTTCATGGCGTTTGGTGCGGCACTCAGGCAGGCAGGGGGACGGCGAGGATGAACTCGGGTGGCTGAAGTCGTACGCGATTTC
This sequence comes from Bacteroidota bacterium, assembly GCA_035499415.1. Lineage (GTDB taxonomy): Bacteria > Bacteroidota > Ignavibacteria > UBA10030 > UBA10030 > DATJYV01. Next base: position 6,479 of record DATJYV010000114.1, on the reverse strand, counting down.
CACATTCGCCGCTCTTGTCCTCTCCGCCGCCTTGAGTCCCGTTGTTCTTCAGGGCTGGATGGTTGTTGTCGCTCTTCCGGGCGCGTGCATCCCCGTCGTCCTGTACGCGTCAAAGCTGTGGCGCAGCCAACCCCGCCGGACGTCGTGGGCCGTCGCCGCCTATGTGACGTTCGAAATAACGCTGGCCCTCGTGATGGGGCTGGGAGATCCTATCTTCCGCAGAACGGAATCCCTTCCGCCCAACGTCGACCCGCACGGCGAGCTCGCGCCAATTATCCCACATCAATCGATCGGAGCACCGCTGTGAATCTCTCCCCGTATCAGAAACTTTCCTTGGCAGGAATTTTCCTTTTTGCTTTCGGGATTCCGATTTCGTTCGTTCCCGCTGAATTCGGAATCGCATTCGCCTTGCTTGGCTGGCTGCTCGAAGGCCTGGTCCGAAATCACTGGCAGGTTCGGTGGCACCGCTTTTTCATTCCGCTCTCGATCTATATCGCGTGGAACATTTTTTCATCCGCCGTGTCGCCCCGCCCACTCCACAGTCTCTGGGCCGTCGCCGATAACGAGTGGTCTTTATTCATCATGGTGATGATGTTCTGGATTGTTCCGGATCTCCGGACGTTGAGCCGAATCGTCGCCGTCTTTCTCTCGGTGTCGGGCATTGCCATGGTTTACGGCATCTGGCAGACCTTCGGGGGCGTTGAGTATTACCGCCACGAGCAGCTCGCTCCCCTTGGCGCCTATTTCCGCGCAGTCGGATTCAACGGATTTTATCTGACCTTCGCCGGTTTCGCAATGACCGTTTTTTTTCTTGCGGTCAGTCACACCATTGAAGTGAGAACAAAGGCGGGAAAATGGTATGGCGTTCTCTCGGTCCTCAGCTTTCTCGCTGTCGTCGCAAGCTTCGCACGGAGCATCTGGTTATCGCTTGTCGTCGCAATACCGGCTTCAGGATTCCTGCGCGGCCGAAAACAAGGCTTCGCCGTCACGGCCGGCTTGTTCATCCTGGTTGGCGTGACGATGCTTGCGAGCGCCGCCATTCGGTCGAGGTTGGAGTCGATCGTCGACCTGCCGGAGCACGAGACGCGCCTCAATCTGTGGAAAACATCGATCCGCATTGCGGAGGCATTTCCGATAACGGGTATCGGCGAGGACAATTTCGACTACTACTTCGAGAAGTACCGCGTGGAGGGATACTACGATGTCACCGGACACCCCCACAGCGACTACTTCAACGTGCTGGTGAACTCGGGCATCCCGGGGTTTTTGTCATTCCTGGCGATGTGGTGGATGGCAATTCGAACGGGCGTGCGCGCATGGAGAGGGACTCGCGACGCGAGTGTCCGGGCGGCTGCGGCGGGAGGAGTCTTTGGGATCGTCGGATTTCTTGTCGGCGCCTTCTTCCAGGACTACTACGGGACTTTTGCAAACTGCCTGGGATGGTGGTTCGTCACGGGAATTGTGTTTACGTCTTCCCGCTTCGCGGATTCGACCGGTCAGATGAGCGTGTAATTCCGGTATTCGCCGATCCTCCATCCGGTCCATGATTCCACCCACTCCAGCCCCCGTTCCCGGACCGAGACCCCTTGTTTCTTCGGATCGTAGACGAATCTCCACGTCTGGCCGAGCACGCGCTTCTGCATGACTCGTGGATGGGTCCGCACAAAGCGTTCGAGGCGCCCGCCTCCGCGATAATCGAATTCCTTCGCGTCACCGACATTCTGCTCCAGCCATTCGTCCGGATGCCACAGCTTGTGAAACGACACTTGTTTCCGCTGCTGTAACTCGGGCGGCCTCACCCATCCGTAGTGGTAAATATGGGCGCGGACAGGCTTAACTCTCAACTTGCGTCCGTTCAGACGAAAACCCTGCGCATCGCGCCAGGAGCGAATGCCAATCCCCGGCCTGATGCACCGGACTTCGTTCCGATACCAGCGCCGGGAAACGCCGACAAACTCATAGCTCCCGTAGAAATGATAATACGGAAAAAGAATACCTTCCACGGAGCGGTCGGAAAGGTGCGATTCCAGAGTCTTGCGAATTTCCGGAACCTCCCGTTCATGGATCACCTCGTCGGCCTGAAGGTAAAACGCCCAGTCACCCTTCGCCGCGTCGAGGGCGATATCGGTCTGCTGTGCGAGGACCGAGCCCCCCGTCCTGAGTGAGTCGTCCCACGCAGTTAGAATGACCCTGATTTTCCGGCTCTTCAAGCGCCGGATTTGTGCCAGGGTCGCGTCGCCCGATTTGCCGACTGCGACGACAATTTCGTCGCAGAGAGGTAAAAGAGATGAGAGGGATTCAAGAAACGGATAGTCGAGCGCGACGCCATTGCGGACGAAGGAGAATCCGCAGATCCTCATTGCTTCGGGGAGGGATGGGCTTCGATGTATTTCTGGAATGTCGTCTGCTTGTAGAAGTCGCCGCCGATGAAGGAGAGGATGGAAACGAAGGAAGCGGGCTTCACGTAGCCGGGAAGGAGGGTGATGGGTTTTGCCTGTTCGTCGAGGAAGAGGGTCGTCGGGTATCCGGTGACGCCCACGGCATGGGAGAACGCCGCCTCGCTGAGCGTCTCAGCATGGAACGTCAGTTGGCGCTCGGACTCCGCATTGAGTTTGACGAGAACGAAGTGGGCAAGGAGTTCACGGCGGACATCCGGGTCTGAATAGACGTCCTTGTCCATTCGTTTGCACCAAACGCACCAATCGGTGTATATATCGACGAGGATTTTTTTATTTGCGGTGTGGGCCTGTGTTATTCCCGCATCGAACGAAGTCCAGGTGAGTTCGTTCTCCGTCGCTGGTTCGGAGGCGGGATCACCGGTCGAAAGGAAAATTCCGACGCCGAGAAGCGGCAGGGCAACAAGGCAGGCAATAAGAAGGGTCCGGCGTGACATAAACGATCGATCAAACGTACCGAAATTCCGAATAAGAAGAAAGAGCGAGCGGGAGAAGGGCTTTATAATCGGAAATCGAGCGAGATGATATTCGCGTTTCCAAAGCCGGAGGAAAAGGGGACATAAGCATAATCGAGGGTCACAAAAAGGTATCGAATGCCGAGTCCGGCGGAGAACCCCCGTGTGTCGAAACCCGTCATGTAGCCGGCGCGAACAATGAACGAACTTTCGTAGCTCGATTCCAGGCCGACGAGAAGGCCTGAATCGTCCGTTTTCAGCGCGCTTCGGTAACCCAGGGCGAGCCGTGAATTGAGCCCCAGGATGTCCATCGCATACGTACCCCCCAGCTCATATCGCGATGGGAGGTCGTTTCGTTCGTATCGAAATTGTGCGAGCGCGCCAAGATCCGTGACCGATGCGCCGACGGACAAACCCTCGACGGGGAGCGTGTAGGTCGCTCCGAGGTCGACCCCGTATCCCGAGGCCTGGTCGACATAAATTTTTTCGTAGATGTACTTGGCCGACAGGCCCGCGATCAGGCCTTCTGTGATCGGCATTGCATACGTCCCCTGGAAAACCGTCGACCGTGAATCGAACGTCGCGACCGGAGGGCCGGGAATATCGCGCACTTCGATCCCGTCAACGCTTGCGTCGACGACGGTGAATCCGAAAGAGCCGGACAGGAGCGGCAGGCATGCTCCGACGACATCCGTCTGAACATCCTGAATCCATTGAGTGTGGGAAACGATGATGTTGACCGAGGATCCGGAAAAAACATTTGCCGGATTAAGGAAGGATGACGAAAATTGGGCGCTGTCCGCAACGAACGCTTCTCCCGTCGCGGCCGCCGTTGCGTGAAAAGGGTACTTCAAATATGCGCCGCTCGTCGAGGTTCCCTGGGCGTTTCCCAGTTGAGGAATGAGCAGCAGCCCCATCCAGAGTTTCTTCTTCATGGAATTGCGAAATTCAATCCGAGCAAATGAATCCCCGTCGGCGAATACGGCTCGAAAATGTACGCGTAGTCGAACCGGGGAGCAACCCCGAACGCCTCCGTCACGACCGAGAATCCGATCGAGGGTTTTGCATCGACTGCTCCTGACAAAGAGATCTGGTCGATGCCGCCGCGAAGATAAAATCCCTCCACAACCGGCGACTCACATCCGAGTCGCCAGAACCCCGCAGAAGCGAGGGAGTAATACTCCGCGGAGGCCGCAAGCTGAAGATACGGCGGGGTGTAACTGACGGCGATTCTTGTCTCGACGGGAAACCGATCTTCCGTCACCGTCCCCGATTCTCCGTAGAGATTCGTCGTATCCCACTTGTATTTTGACCCGATGTCCTGCACGACGGCTCCGAGCGCCAGCGCCTCAGTAATCCTGTAGACCAGGCCGAAATCGACGCCGACGGTCGTGCTGTGGATATCCTGGTACAATTTATAATACAGAATCTTCGTTGTTATTCCTATCGAGAGGTTCTGACGCAGGAGGATTCCGAACGAAAGGTAAAAATCATTCTCCGACGTGGAGAGCGTTCCGTTCGGCGTTCCATCTTCGTCGCGCGCATCGATGTTCGACACGCCTGCGTTGATCAATCCCACCGAGAGGCCGGCAGTTGGTTTGAGGCTTCGAGTGTAGCTGAGGTAGTTGAGTTGGCGGTCGAGGGAAAGGAAACCGTACGAGGCACTCAACACCGGAACCGCCTGAAACGGTACGAGTGCCGGATTGTAGTACGCAACGACATCGCCCCCGAGCATGGTCGAGAAAGCGTTTCCGCTTCCCATGGCGCGCGCGCCAAAGCCCATACGGAATGGCGCTCCCGGCATTCCCCCGACGGTGGCGGTCTGACCCCGGAGCCCGGAAAACGACAACGCGAGCGCGCACAGGAGTGATATCTTCAATCGCGTCATCGCAGTACGAAGATTTTTCCCCATTCGTCCTGCCCCGTTCCAGAAACTTGAATGTGATAGAAATAAACTCCATTGGCGACACCGCGTCCCAGGTCGTCCCTCCCGTCCCAAATCTCGTCAAACTCCGCGGAGGAGCTCCGTGGGGCATTCCGGATCAACGTCTTTACCGGCAGCATACCGAAATCGAAAATGCGAATCGTCACGGCGGCCGGGGCGGCGAATGCATCGACGGCATAATGGATCCGGACAACGCCCGTCACGGGTGAAAAGGGGGTGGGGAATGAATACGTCTTGCCGGGCGACGAAGACGCAGGGCTGTATGTCCGAAAGATTTTCCAGCTCGATCCGAATGGGTTCGATGGGCTGTCGATCGTAAACGCCGCGCCTTCCGGGCCGACGACCCACACCGTATCCCCCGTCGTCGCGACGCCGTAAAGGGCTGACGCGGCAAAGCGGAAAAGGTTTGCAGGATCGTAAATCGTGCCGTTTCTCGTCCATGAAGCTCCCCGGTCGGACGTGCGGAATATGCCGTCGTCGGTCACGACATAGACGAGAGAATCCATGAAAGCAAAGTTGTGCGCGAATTCACCGAGGAGCGTCGTCTTCCACGTCGTCCCCCGGTCGCTCGAAAAGCTCACCCCGCGCGTTTCATCGGCGCTTTCCGCGTTGACCGTGGCAGCCCAGACCGTCCGGGTTGCGCCCCACGTCTGCTCATTGATCGCGACAACGAAGTTACCTGAAATCGGACTTGCCTCGTTCGTGTGGTCAAACTTCTGCCACGATACTCCGCCGTCCGTCGAGAGGTTTATTCCACCGGCCGTGCCGACCCAAACCGTCGAATCGTCCCCCGCAAAGACCGAGAAGACGCGATGGTTCAGGTTTCCCGTGAGCCCGGAGGAGCCGCTCGTCGGGGCGAGGTCGAACTGAAGCGTATCCGAGGGACCAATCCGGTCCGCCCCGAAGTCCGGGGGAAGGACAATGCGATTCCATGATGTGCCGTTGTCGGTAGAGCTTCTCAACATTCCCGCGAAACTCGCGATCCAGACCGTTCCCTGCGTCAGAGCGATGTCATACGTAATGTTGTTGACCTGAGTCGTAATATCGAGTGCCGGTATCTTATTGATCCCGTATGTCAGAGTGTCGACAAACCCTGAATCCCGCGGCTGTGGAATCGCCGTCCAGGTGATGCCGCCGTCGGGCGAGAAGTGAAGGCCCGATCCCGAAGGCATCGACTGGCCCTCCTGCTCGGTGGTGTACGCCGTCGAGGCCCAAATCGTCGAACCTCGAATCGCGATCGCGGAAATTCCGTCGCCGCCAAAGCCGTTCGTATTTGCGTAATGAGCCCAACGTGAAAACTGCGCGTCAAATCGGTCGAGCCCTTTTTCCGTCGCAAACCAGATTGTGTCCGTTCCTGCTGCAAGGTCGTTGATAACGTTCGATGAAGGCAGGGAGCCCACAACGACCGTGTCAAGTGAATACGTCCTGACCAATTGTGCGGCGAGCGGAGCGCTAATGAGGAACAGGAGCGCGAGCGAACGGGCCGGTCGACTCATGGGACGATGGTGATAGTGTGGACCAGTACGTTGCTCACTGCGCTCGACCGGTCGACCGCTTCGAACTCGAACCGGTAGGCGCCAGGCGTCGTCGTTGACGGTAGAGCCACGGTCAGCGTATATATCC
>DATJYV010000113.1:0-15034 GCA_035499415.1 Bacteroidota bacterium | reverse complement strand
CCAAATATCCGATGCGCTCAACGCGAGGATTCCCCTCACGTTTGGAATCAGGTTGTTTTGCAGGTCGAAAAGTCTCTCCAGCGTCCACGCTGTCCCATTCCATTTTGCAATGCTGTAGGGTTGATCGTCGACTTGCCCCGTGCTATCGGTAAGATAGACCTCACCAACGGCGATGACGAGCGTATCGGCCAAGATCGCCACATCATTAAAATCACTCGATCCCCCACTGCCGCCGAAGGTGAACTGGGTAAAATTAAAGCTGTGGCTGGTCGTATCGGGGCCGCTTGGAGGACAAGTCGTGCATGGCTCGTTCTTGTGACAGGAGGGGATGAGAAACAGGAGCAAGAAGGAAGAAGCCAAAAGGGAAGCAAAGCGGATCAAAAACCACACGAAGACCTTCATCGAATGCTTACGGGGAGAAATGAGGACGGGAAAACAGAACGAAGAAGTGAAAGGAGAAGCAATACACATCAAAACCCCCATGAAGAACCTCTCACCAAGTTAGCCCAATTCAAACACATTGTCAACATTCAGAACCGATGGGAGTTTCTTGCGTTCATCACGTGCACAGGGACGAGCGCAATTCTCTGATTGACTTTCCCCCCTTTTTTACCTAATTTTATTGAATACCTGATTATTTAATTTTCGGATACGCAAATGAGCTCATACGCCGTCGTCGATATCGCAGGAGGCCAGGTAAAGGTCTCCCCCACAGCGAAGGTCGTGGTTCCGAAGCTCGACTCGAAAGTCGGGACGACGTTGACGTTCGACAAAGTGCTGCTCATCGGAGACGACAAGAAGATGGATGTCGGGACTCCCTATGTTCAAGGGGTGACCGTCCAGGCAAAGGTCGTACGGCATCTGCGACACGACACGGTCATCGTTCTGAAAAAGAAGAAACGAAAAGGATACAAGGTCCGCAACGGTCATCGTCAGGAGATGACCGAAATTGAAATTTTGAACCTCGGCGAATCAAAGGCAAAGCATGGCTCATAAGAAAGGGGGCGGAAGCTCCCGCAACGGACGCGACAGCAACTCGCAACGCCTCGGCGTCAAGCGATTCGGCGGGCAGAAAGTGCTTGCCGGGAGCATCATCATCCGTCAACGCGGCACGAGGGTTCATCCCGGTACGAATGTTGGCATCGGGCGGGACGACACGCTTTTCGCGCTTGCCGACGGCATCGTAAAATTCGAGCGCCTCGGGAAATCAAAGCAGAAGGTCAGCATTCGGCCCATTCCGGCTTGATCGTTCCCGTAATTCAGGCCTCCTTACCAAAGGGGGCTTTTTTTGTTCCTCGACCGAACCTTCCCGCTTTCGAACCCCATCCGGAGAGAAAACCATTATCGCGCGGAGAATAGCATGAAAATTACCGTTGTGGGCGCCGGCAACGTCGGCGCATCGGCCGCTCAGCGCATAGCCGAGAAAGAACTTGCAAACGAGGTCGTGCTTGTCGATGTGATCGAGGGCCTCCCGCAAGGCAAAGGGCTCGACATGTATGAATCCGCCCCCGTCGAAGGGTTCGACTCGCACGTCATCGGAACGAACTCGTACGATGGAACGGCAAATTCGGATATCGTGCTTATTACGGCCGGCATTGCGAGAAAGCCGGGCATGAGCCGGGACGACCTGCAGGCAACAAACGCGGGCATCGTCAAATCGTGCACCGAGCAGGCCGTCGCAAAATCGCCGCAGGCAATCCTCGTCATCGTCTCGAACCCGCTGGATGTGATGACGTACGTCGCAATGAAGGTGAGCGGATTTGAGCGACATCGGGTGATGGGGATGGCGGGCGTTCTCGACTCCGCGCGATTTCGTTCTTTCATTGCGATGGAAATGAACGTCTCCGTCGAAGATGTGTCGGCCTTTGTGCTCGGCGGCCACGGTGATTCGATGGTTCCGCTTCCCCGCTATTCGACCGTCGCCGGCATTCCGCTCCCGGACTTGTTGGACAAGGGGACGATCGACCGCCTGGTGAAGCGGACGCGGGACGGTGGAGCAGAGATCGTCAATTATTTGAAAACGGGGAGCGCCTACTATGCACCGTCATCGTCGGCCGTGCAGATGATCGAAGCGATCGTTCGCGACAAGAAGCGGATCCTTCCCTGCTGCGCATGGTTACAGGGAGAGTACAACCTCAAGGATGTTTATTGCGGCGTGCCGGTGAAGCTGGGAAAGAAGGGGATCGAGGAAATTATTCAGATCAAGTTGACGGCCGAGGAGCAGGCAGAGCTGAATAAATCGGCCGCAGACGTTCGCGCCAGCATCGGCAAGTTGAAGCTCTGAACCCCGGCGAATCTTGAACCGCAAGGACCGGAGCAGAGATTGTGCCCCGGTCTTTTCACGTACGGTCGTTTAGAATCGGCAGTTGACGTCGAAACTGAAAAGATATGCCGTGGTTTTATATGTTCCCGGAAAAACGTTGACCTGGGAGCTTACGCTCCTGTCCTGGAACAGCACCATCATGTACGCGGCATCGATGGACCACGTCTCCGATATGGAATAGCTCGCGCCGAGCGTCAGGTCGTTGCGATTCGCATCGGGCAGCAGCGGTTCCACGGCCTTGTCCGGCTGAGGCGTGCTGTCGTAAATATATCCCGCCCGAAACATCCACCGGTCGCTGTACCGGTACTCGCCCCCGATGCGGAGAAGATACGCAACGTTCCAATCCTTGGGATAAACCTGTGTCTTCTGCAAAATCGCTCCCTGTTCCCTCGGATCGGGCGGTCCATCCGGCAACCCCACCTTGAGCGTATCGTAGCTGGACCATCCCACAAACTGGTAATCCGCCTCAAGCACAAGATCCGGCGACACGCGATACGCCACGCCCGCAAAGAGGTTGCTGGGAAACGTGATCGTCGTCGTGCCTGTTCCACCGGGGAAGTACTGGCTCAAACCCTGCATATTGGAAAACGTCGCCGTGCCGCTGAAATCGAACTTCGTCGAATGGCGGTACGAAACGCCGACCGACAATTCCTCGAAAGGGCGGTACATCACGCCACCGTCGAAATTGATGCTCGAACCGCTCGCTTCCAGTTTGACCGTGCCGTCGTCGGGTGAGAGCGCCGATTCGCTCGCGTCTGTGAACGTGGGAACACGATTCGACAGGTCGACCTTCGAATAGGCGTAGCTCACACCGGCTCCGATCGAGAGCTGGTCGAACAGTTTGTAGGCAATCGTGGGATTGACGAAGAACGATTGGATGTCCGCTTTTATCGCGAGTTTTCTTCCCTCCCAATCCGCGGGCCATTCGATGCCCAGACCGAACGGGGTGAAGATACCGATACCGTAGGACAATCCCTGGTCGGTCGAAGTAGAAAAGTATGCATTGGGAGGAGTGAAGACCTGTGGTGTCATCGACGCTTTGACGCCGGCGGGATCCTCGAAGCTGCTCACGGGGAAGATGAGGGTCGCGCCGATCGACACCGAGTTCCCCTTGAGAAAGGCGAGTCCGGCCGGATTGAAGTAGATTGCCGAGGCATCCGACGAGAGGGCCGAAAACGCGCCTCCCATGCCGGTTGCACGCGCGCTGTGTTCGTTCAGCTGGAATCCGCCGGCGCGGGCGACGCTTGCGAATGAAAGAAAGAGGGCGAAGAATCGGATGCAGAATTGACGATGCGTCATGATCGTGCCCTGTGGTGGATGTTCATGGGAGGGGTCACTTCAGCACAGGATATTCAAAAAAACCCCGACCTGGGTTCGGCCGGGGTTCTTTTGACGGAGACAAGCTGGCGCGGCAGTTAGAAATTTCTGGATCGGAATTCCCGGTAATGGCCCGCGCTTTCGCCGTCCGCGTTAATGATCATCTTGACCGGCCCGATGCCCTCGGCAAGCCAGAACGTCGCCGTTGCGAGGTCTGGTTGCTTCGATCCTCCAAGATAAACGCGTCGGACAGTCGTCAGCTTGTAAACGGAGAAGGACTGCCCGCCGACAGTGAGGTTCTCGGTATCCACAAACTCCCCGACAATTTTGAGCTCGACAGTTCCGAGGAGGGGGACGCCGGTCCACGTGCTGTCGAAGGCGGTGAATTCCGTCCCGAGTCCGACATTGAATTGTGCAAGATTGATCCATCGTAACGTATCATGCAATGCGATCCCCACCGTCCTGTAAAATCTGCCGATGTTCTGAAGAAATGCGATGTTGGAATCGCCCGTGGCGGCCGAGCGTCGAATAAAGAGGGGGGTGATGACCTTTGCCGTCGGGGGGCTCACGATCCCCGTCGGGACTTGCGTTGTATCGTAGACAACTCCGGATGTTCCGCCGATGGGCGTCGGGATCCCGCTCGGAGCCGCGACAAACCAGGTCGTGTAATAGACCGCCCCGGTTGCCGTGATATTCGTGTCCGTCGCCGCATCGCGCAGATAACCGGAGTACGTGATGGTGTGACCGACGGTGAGCGGAAATAAATCGACGGTGATCGCAGCATTACCGCTGGGCCCCGTTGGAGAGGAGCTCTTCTTGCAGCCGTTACTCATTAAAACCGCAAATGAGACCAGGGCGGTAAGAAAAATGGGCAGATTCCGTTTGATCGTCATGTGTATGTCCTTTACGATAGATGGGCGATGGTCGAGGGCCTTCTTGCGTGAAATGTGGGACATCTTAACGAAATCAATTTCGAAAGTCAACAACTGCATCCGTGTAAGTTTTCCCAACCCTGATCATGTCCGTCTCAGGTTGACGCGCAGTTCGACAACCCAGCCGTGCTTCAGTCGCACGAATTGGACATCATCCATCAGCGAGCGGGTCAGAAAAACCCCCCGGCCGCTTTCCTTGAGCAGATTGTTTTCATCCAGAGGATTCGGGATCGTCGCCGGGTCGAACCCCATCCCTTCATCTTTCACTCTGATGCGCATGAGCCGTTCCGAGACGAGAATCGTGACGACAACGAGCTTCGACGGGTCGAGTTTGTTGCCGTGAATCATCGCGTTGTTGACGGCTTCCGTCGTCGCGACGAGCAGGCGGTACATCGTTCCGTCGTCAAACCTCATCCGGCGGTTCATCCGCTGAAGAAATTGTTCGATGCCGCCGATCTTCTTCGGGTCGCTCGGACAGGTAAACTCGAACCGGAGCAACCGACGGGGGGCGACCCTGCGTCTGGCGGATTTTTTCTTCATACGCATCGCGTCACAGGGCCCACGAAACGCGGAGAGTGAGATTTGAAAGCGCCGTAATCGATTGGCCGTTCGACGTCTGGTTTTCCCGCCATCCTTCGAGCGTCAACCGCGTGGACGCGCGTTCCCAGTCGACTTCGATCGTCGGCCCTTCGATTTCGTACTCCTGCTCGAACATACGGTCGGTGCCGGCGTACGCGTAGCGGTCCTGCGAGAAATACCGGTATCCCAACCCCCAGCGCACGCTTCCGAAGACCACGACGATTTTGGGCCAGACAGACTTTTCCACGAAATAGTCTTCGGGGCGTTCTTTAAAGTCCTGCCACCGGAGGATTCCCCGTTCGTACCATCGGAGGCCGCCGGTAAAATCGAGATTGATGCGGCTCGTCAGCTGCACTGTGGAAGAGTCCGACCACGCGGCTTGCCTGAAGGCAAAGCTCTTGACGGAAGCGACCTGGTCCTCAAAATCAAACACGGTGTAGTTGGCGAGGACCTCGGCGCGGTTGACGGAGCGAAGCCAGAGAGCGGGGGTGAAATCGAGGACCGGAGAGAAGCGAATGACGCGGTTCCATGTGTTGTTCGCGCTTTCGAACCGGCTGAGATAGACCAGGTGGTTCAGCGACACATCGGCGTCGGTGGTCAGCGTGCAGTAACGGCTGAAGCGATGGACCTCTTCGAGACTCGCCGTGATCAGGAGCTCATCCCGGTCGTCGGTATTCAAAGTATCGGGTGTATCGTATTGCAAGAGATTGGATGATGATTGAAGTTTTAACAGGTCGTCGTCCGACAGAACGACTTTCCACCGGGTAAACAGCGTTGTGGTACGCGAGATGTTTTCCAGCCGCCGTGCCTCCTCCACCTGTGGGTCGGATACGGAAGCGGGCACTTGCGGGTCGTTCACGACGGAATGGCGCTCCTCGCGTTCGGAATACGCTATTCCGGATTTCGTCTCGAGCCAGTCACCGGCAGTCAGCGAGAGGTTGACGGCTCCCCGGAGCTCCAACTCCTGGATGCGGGAATCGAGCTCGATGGATGATGGAATTTCGTAATCCTTCAACAGAAATGCACGGTCAATCGTCCGTTCCGACAGCCCGGCATCGACAGAAATGACCGCCTGCCGCGATATCGGGTAACGAAGTTGGTTCGACGCCTCCGCGTCCCCGGCATCTCTGCGAAAGATATTGTGTGAGACGCTGAACAGCTGTTGGACTCCCGTGTCGGCCGTCGTGTAGAATTCACGGCGCTGAGTCGAGTACTGAACCCCCAACGAGTCAAACGCCCCTCCCTCGAACGACCTCTCGAAAACCAGCCCGACGTTTCCGTCGTACTGGTCCCTCCTTCCAAGCAGCGACTGGCTCCATCCCGATTGGAGGGAAGAATGTTCATCCGTCGAGGCGACCGTATTCCAGCTTCCATCGGCCCCGTAGACCAGGCCGCGGTCGTGTTCCGTTGCCTGTGTATTAAGCTCGTACCCTCCGGAAATCTGAACATGCGCGGCGTTCACAGGACTAAAGCCCAGCCCCTCGAGAAATCGATGCTGGGCAATCGACCCGATGTCGAGCGACCTCGAGTCGGTAAGGACGGACGAAGCCACCGTTGTGCTCAGCCGCCACCGCTCGTCGAGGTTTGTCCACCAGGAAGCGAGCCCCGTGTACTCGTCCTGCTTCGAGGTGATGTCCGAGCGGATCAAGCGGGAGCGGAGTCCCTCGTCGATGAGCACGCCGCCGGCCGAATCGCCGGCGCCAAAATGGAATCCGCCGGTCCAAAAGAACGTGTTGAGGAGCCGGTCGAACCCGAGACTCGTCAAGTTCGTCGTGTCCGGTCTCGCGTTCACGGACGGAGACGGTAGCTCCTGCGAGCGAAGGCACGCATCGAGGGGAACAGCGAGTACAATCGATGAAACAAGCAATCGCAATCGTCCCGCATGACCATGGTGCCTCTCCGGAGGCGTCATTGCCGGTTACTTCCAAAGCCGGGAATGAAAGAAACGCAAAAATGTCTCGCCGTCAAGGTCCGTCGCCACATCCACGAGCGGATGCCCGGCCGACGACTTGAGCCCGCCCACGGCCACAGACATGCCGCGGGTAAGCTCGCCTTTCGTTTCGACGCGGACCGCGGTCCTCCGGGTCTCGACGATTGCCGGGAGCACGGCGACAGCAACCGCAATGGGGTCGTGCAGGTATGCGCCGTAAAATCCCTCCGTTCGGTCGTGAAATCGCATGTATTTTTTCGTGAACCCCAGAATGAACCGCGACGCGCGATTCGCCCGCCGGCGGGCGCGGAGCTCCAGTTCCTTGCGCATGAGAACGACCCGTTCAGTGACATCCAGAGGGACGACCGTCATCCGTACACCCGAACCCAGCAACGCATCGGCGGCATCGGGGTCGACGAAGTAATTGAATTCCGCCACGGGGCCGGTGTTCCCCGGAACGCGGAACGCACCTCCCATCGAGACGATGCGTTTCACGGAGCGAAGCGCCCGCGGGTCTTTCCGAAGAACCGTCGCCAGATTGGTGAGCGGGCCCAAAGCGACGATCGTCAGCCGCCCGGAATATTGCAAACAGCAATCGCGAATGACCTTCCAGGCATGAGGGTTCGGTCGCCGTGATTTCGCCTTCCGCCCACGCATATCCCCCAAGCCATCGCTTCCGTGCACTTCGGGGGCCGTAAACACCGGCCGTCGGAGAGGCCGTGCGGCCCCCTGAGCGACCGGCGGCGGATCCGGAGTCTGCAACTCGTCGAGGATCGTGAAAACGTTTCTCGTGCATTTACCGACTTCGACGTTTCCCGCAACCGTGGTAATGGCTTTGACCGAGATCTCCGGAGATCGGAGAGCAAGAATCAACGCGAGGGCGTCGTCGACCCCCGCGTCCGTGTCAATAAGAACCGGTCGCGCCATGAAGAGAGCGGTCAATCGAACCGATCATACTAAATGCCAAACTCCTCGCTTGTATGTTCTGCCTCGAACCCAAGCTCTTCTTTCGCCTTCCTCGAAGAAATGAACGAACAGGCGCCTGTAAACGAAGGACCGACTCTCGTGGTCTCCGGATAGAACTCCGCGAGGAGCTTCCTGCTCTCGAGCGCCGTCCAATTGTTGCGGGCGGAAATGAAACAGACTTTGTGCGACCGCGCGTCTTCGTAATCAAGCGCGAGCCGGACAGCCGCCGCGACATCGAACACATGGATGTACGCCCAGAGGTTTTTGTACCATGCCCGATGGTTTCTCACGAGCTCCCGATAGATTTCCAGCTCCCGTTCTTCCGGTATCCAGATCCACGGCGCCCGAAGGCAAATCGTCGTCATTCCGTGTGAACGGGTGTATGAAGCGCAGGCAAGCTCGCCCGAGAGCTTGCTCAACCCGTACGGATCCTGCGGCCGCACCGGATGCTGTTCGTCGATGGGAACATATTCCGGCCAGACCCGGTTTTTCGAGAACGCGAACCCGAGAGTCGATTCACTCGACATGAAGACAACTTTCGGTATGCCGTTTCTTGCCGCCGCCTCAAGCACATTGAACGTGCCCAGCACATTCACGCGGAAAACCGTTTCGGCCGGGTTGTCGAGCGGGTGTGGAATTCCGGCAAGGTGGACCACCGCATCATAGCGGGCCATGACTCCGACCAGCGTTTCGAGGTCGAGGATATCCGCATGCTGGAACCGGACGGAATCCGTGGAGGGAGGACGCAGATCCAGGACTTCGACATCATGAACGTTCTGCAGTTCTTCTACGACGTAACGGCCAACCATCCCGCTGCCTCCCGTCACGAGCACGCGCATCGTCAGAAGCCCACCCGGTCGCCCCGGGATGGAATCGTTACGGATCGGAACCTGAGATCCTTCAGCTTGGCAGCAAGCGCTTCTGCCTGGGCGAGTTCTCCATGGACCAAAAAAATGTTTTTCAGCCGGTCCGCGTCAAGCGCCCCGATGTAGTCGAGCAGCTCGTCCTGACCCGCGTGCGCCGACAACGCGTTGATCACCGCAACCTCGGCCTTCAGCGGGTACATCTCGCCGAAGATCCTCACTTCCTTGTCGCGTTCGACAATCCGACGACCAAGCGTGTGCTCCGCCTGAAAACCGACGATAAGCACTGCGTTCTTCTCGTTGCCGACGGTGTTCGCGAGGTGGTGAAGGACGCGTCCCGCCTCACACATGCCCGAGGCGGAGATGATGACGCACGGGTCGGGTTTTGAGTTCAACCGCTTCGATTCATCCACCGAGCGAACGTACGTGATCTTCCCGAAGCCGAACGGATCTTCGTTATGATGAAGGTAGGAGAGCATCTCCGCGTCGAAGCACTCCGGGTGCATCCGGAAAACGTGGGTCGCATCGACGGCAAGCGGACTGTCGACATACACCGGAACTTCGGGAAGCGCTTTTTCATCGATAAGTTGAAAAAGCATGTAGACCAATTCCTGCGTTCTTCCGAGACTGAAGGAAGGAACGACGACTTTGCCTCCCCGGTCGACCGTTCTTCGAATCACCGAAAGCAGTGCCGCTTTTGTCCCCGACATCGGTCCGTGGACTCTCCCGCCATACGTGCTTTCGGAAATAAGAATGTCAACATCCCCCATCGAAACCGGATCCCGCAAGATCGGCGTATTTTTTCGGCCAAGGTCGCCGGTGAAACCGATTTTTTTCCTTATTCCTTTCTCATCGATGGTGAGGGAGAGCACGGCCGAGCCAAGAATATGCCCGGCATCGGAGAATGTCCCGCGCATGCCATCCGCGACGTCGAACTCCCGGCCGTATCCCACACTCACGAACCGGGACATGGCAAGCCCGACATCGGCCGGCGAATAAAGCGGCTCGACCGGCGGCAGATGGGATTTCTGCCGTTTCCGGTTGACATAATCCACATCGCGCTCCTGGATGTAGGCACTATCATAGAGCATGACATTGCAGAGGTCTCTTGTCGCGGGAGTCGAATAGATGGGGCCGCGGAAGCCGCTCCGGACGAGGTTGGGCAGATTGCCCGCATGGTCGGTGTGGGCGTGAGAGAGGACGACGGCATGGATGGACGCCGGCTCGAACGGGAAGGTCTTATTCCGTTCGAATGATTCCTGCCGCTTCCCCTGAAAGAGGCCGCAGTCCAGGAGGATGGTCCGGCCGTTGGCGGAGACCGCGTGCATGGAGCCCGTGACGGTACGGGCTGCACCGAGAAATCGAATTTCCATGCGTCAGACGGCCATTCGCAGAGTTTTGGACGCGCGAAAAGTAGAAAGAAGACGATAGAAATGCAATGAACAGACCACGGCGAATCGGAGAAGAGGCTCCGCGCGACTCACCTGCCGGATGCCGGCAGAAAGATTATTCTGTCGGAGGATTTTTCTTAAGCGTGAGCAGAAAGGCCGTGAAGCCCAGAAAGCCCACGGCGATGATGGCGACCGTGACCTGGTCGAGGACCTGTGGCGGTTGTTCACGCGGCGGTGCCTGACGTTGCGGCGGCTGGAAGTCGTTCCATTTTATCTTTTGAACGGACGCCACCTCGAAGTCAAACTCGTAGTCCTTTGAAGTTCCTCCTACCGTCAGGGGCAGATACAGACTGACGGATTTCCCCACGTTGCCTTCGATCTGACGTCGCACGGCATCCGAGTTGTTGTCGGTCGTCGGAAACAGGTCGGATTCCACCCATTTCTCCCCGTCGAACCCGATGTTCGACCGCGGGATGACAAAGTCACGCACATATCCCATCGAAGGAATGTCGAAGACGAGCTTTGCGCTCGTGTCGGCGTAGAGATTGTCGGAGTGCCGGATCGCAAGAATTCTCCCGTCCAGGCCGATCGACAATTTCTGCCAGTCGATGACGATATGCGACGCCGAAATATTCTGCATCTGGAATTTCAGCGCCGCGTCGTCAAAACTGAACTGAATGTTGATTGCCTCGTCCTGATAAACGAGGTCCTTATTCTCGACAGGCCCCACCAGTGAATAGGTGTACAGATATTTATTCCCGCGGCCGGGGCTGAACTGTCCCGTGCCGGCGCACGAGCAGAGCAGGATTGAACCGATGAGCGCGTAGACGACCGCTCGAAAAGATGGATGATGGATGAATGCCGTCATCGAATGTCCATGAATGGTCAATCTACAAAATTACTTGATCATTACCATTTTCTTCGCGACCGCATGAGACCCGGAGAGCAAGCGATAGATGTAGACGCCCGTCGCTACGCGCGCCCCCCGCTCGTCCGTTCCGTCCCACGTGATCTTGTAATGTCCTGCATCCCGGTCGCTTCGGTCGATCGTCTTTACCTTCTCTCCCAGGATGTTAAATATCTGAATCGCCACGTGAGCGACCTTTCCGTCAATTTCGGGAACGTCGTACTCGATCGTCGTCGACGGATTGAAGGGGTTCGGATAATTCTGCAGGAGCGCGAAATCGCTTGGGTAGGTCGGTTTTATCACACCAATCGCTCCAGCCGCGAGGCTCGACGACTGGTTGTTTGCAACGCTGAGGATGACCTGCTTCGAAACGATCTGCCCTGAATCCGCGAGCACCAGCGGAATTCGGAATATGGCACCGCTGCCGGTGTCGATGGGCTGATTCTTGAGGTTGTAGGCGATGACGCGCACGGTGTCTCCCGAGCTTGCCGCCTGAACCGTCATCTGCTTCGCGCGGTCGAAGATCAGGTCTGCCCGATTGACGTTCATCGGTTTCTGCAGGACGAGGACGAGTTCGACGCCCTTGACCGGTGCATCGTTCGTCAGGTCGAGCCGCAGGCCGATGTTTGTGATCTCCAGTTGACCCGCAGCGTTCATGCTTACGGGTGTGGACACACGCGCCGCGGCAAGCGTCGGGATCTGCGGACGAACCGAGTTCCCGAGGAGGACGGCCTGGATGAGCGAATCGGCCGACCCCCAGTTGTTCTCGATGAGTCGGTTCGCGAGAAGCTCGGCATCGCGTATGTCGATGACGCCGTCGCCGTTGATATCCGCCCGGGCGAAGTCATAACCGCGCAGCGTGTCCTTCTGCAGGATCACATCGATCAACTGTGTGAGGTCGGCAATGTCGACCGACCCGTCATTGTTCGCATCGGCCAGCACAAATTTCGCCGTCGATGTAAAGATGGCGCCGGGCAGATTTCCGACCGTCGCCACAACTTTGTACGTCCCGCTCTTGCTCCCCATGGTCAGCACGGTGAAGGCCTGGCCGAGGACGTTGGTGGTGTCAACCTGCTTGCTCAGTTTGTATCCCATCGCCCCGCTCGGTACGGACGTCGTCGCAAACTCGACCATGACATTCGGAACCGGGTTCCCGCCGATGTCCGTAACCGTCACAACATACGGATTGAGCATATCGCCGATGTTGCCGTTCTGACCATCACCGGAGACTTTGGAGGCAAGCGCTGCCGTGCCTGCAACGGCATTTGCGGTGAAGACGCGCGTCTTGCCCGCAACCTGGGCGGAAGTCGCCGTCACGGTGTAAACGCCGACCTTCGATCCCGTCCGCAGCACCGTCGATGCCTGCCCGAGCGCGTTCGTCGTATCGACCGATTTTGAGAGCGAGTCGCTCGACGTCCCGCTTGGCTTGGCGGTCACGGCAAAGTTGACCGGAATGCCCGGCTTCGGATTTCCGCCGACGTCGACGATGCGTACAACAAAGGCCGTATCCAGGAAGGCAAGGATCGGCTTCGTCTGGCCGCCGCCCTTCACCGAATCCATTGACGACGGAGCAGCAGCCAGGGCGTTGAGCGTGAACACCTGCGAGGCGCTGGGAATATTGGCGGAAAGGGCGGTCACTTTGTAGCTTCCGACCTTGTTCCCCAGCGTCAGGATCACCGCCGTCTTCCCGCCGGCGTCGGTCTTGATGCTCGTGCTGCTGAGCCCTTGTCCCGTGGCACCGGCCGGTGTTTGTGTGATCGAGTATGCGACCGACGCGTTCGAATCCGGATTGTCGTATGCGTCGTTGATCTGGATGGAGAGCGGTTGAATGGCCTTCAGAATCGTGTCGGCCTGCGCGTCACCCGACGCGAGGAGCATCTTCGCCGCAAATCCGTGCGTCGCAACAACCGCAAATGTATCCGTTACGCTCGGGATATCGGGCGACGAGGCGACGACCTTGTACGGGCCGATCTTCGTCCCGAGCTTCAGGACCGTCTGCGCATTCCCCAGCGAATCGGAAGTGAGGGCTGTATCGCTCAGGACGTGCCCGATCGCCCCCGTCGGCGCGCTGACAATTCTGAACCGTACATCCACGCCGGGGACAAAGTTGCCGAGCGAATCTTTCGTCTGTACTTTGAACGGCTGAATGAGCGTATTGACGGAATCGACCTGCGCGTTTCCGGTAACCGACGCAAGGACCTGTGCCAGCGACCTGGCAACCGTGACGAACTTCACCGTCGCGCCGGCAACCCCCTGGACCTGCGCATCGACCACGTACCTGCCGGTCTTGTTCCCGAGTTGCAGTTGCGTCGAGGCGTACCCGTTCTGGTCGCTCGTGGCCGTGCCGCTGGTTAACGCCTGACCCGTCGCCCCCGCCGGAATGGAGTCGATACTGAACACGACCGTCGCTCCCGAGACCGACTGCTGATACGCGTCGAACACCTGCACGACGTACGGGCTGACCGTTGAATGGACGGGGCGTAACTGATTATCGCCCGCAAACAGACCGAGCGTGTCGGCATCGTACTCATACTTCGTCAACCCCAACGGATTCAGGTCATCCGCCGCGCTCCATCGTCCGAACGCACGAATGCCCGATCGGACGATCTGATTCGTCCCTCGTGTGACATGCTGCCGCCGCCACGTTGCTCCGTTGTCCGGAGAGCGCCAGAGCTCGAGGGTCGACGTGTTAAACCCGGCCGCTTCCGCGGGCGAGTAATTGAAGGTCAATGTAGCGTTGTACGTCGTGTCGACCGGTACGTGGATGTCCAGCCAGCGCCTGATCGACTGCTTTCCGTTGACTGACACAGACGTTCCCGAGACCCGGGTGACGGTCGTCAGCCCCGGCGCGATGCCCGCCCATTGAAGAGACGCGCCAATTCCGCCAAAATCGGAAGCCGTTGTCGCGCCCGCGAGGTTCGCCGATTTCCTGATGGCGCCGAGAAGCGCGCCGTTCTCAACCAATCTCCCGCCGCTCGAATCGAGCGATGCGGTGGACCCCGGAGGAATCTGGAACGTTACGCCTGAAGCGATCGTGACAGTATCTCCGAATCCCACGTTTCCCAACGCCGTCTTGGTGCCCGACCCGAGGAGATTGAGTTTTTTGAAATACGTCGCCGGCACCGGCTGGTCCGCTCCGTAGAGTTCGACCAACCCCTGCAGAGAGTCTGCCAATCCCGTCACCTGGTTGTGAAGACGCAGGGTCCCCGTATTGAATATGTGACCCGTGTTCACGAGGTTCTGGGAACGGGCAGAACTCGCCAGCAACAGGCCGAGACATACGGCTGCCAGTACGATCCCCCGGTTCGCCCGGCGAAGATTGTCCGGCCAACCCAAAGGCACATTCCTCTTTCGTATCAGTCGTGTCATAAGTCACCTCTTGATCCGGAGACTCTCCGGATACGTACGAATGGGCGTTGCACCGCGTGCGAATTCCATCGACTCAACAGGCCTGTTCGAGCCGAACAGCCCTGGTCAGTCGAGAGACTGCGATCCGATTTCCTTCGGTATCTATCGTCCATTCGATTTCTCCATTTCATTTTGCCCTCAGTGTGGATGGAGAAGGTGGGAAGGAGCACTACCCACCCTCTCTCACTCATCCACGAAGACTGCGTGGAAAAGACCTGAGCAGGGTCTTCCCCGTCCATATTGTCTCTCTTAGATATGTTTCATATGTGTCTCATGAATACACGAATCCGGTATTTCGTTTTTTCACTCCACGCGCCTCCCTGCACGGCAAACAGCGAGAAAGAAGGAGTACCGAGGAGCCCTTGAACGCCATAGGAAGGGTTCCTCGAGAACTTTCTCACCGGCGCCACAGAGAGCA
>DATJYV010000112.1:0-7798 GCA_035499415.1 Bacteroidota bacterium | reverse complement strand
TAGTGTCCTATTTCCAAGCAACCGTCACCCCGAACTTTGGGCCGAAGGCCCATCAACCTCTGGCTGAGGTTCGGGGTCTGTGAACGTCAGATGCTGAAACGAGTTCAGCATGACGCTTTCTTAATATGTTGGAGCCCGCTGAATTGAGGACACTACTCCCCCCTTCCGATTCTTTGCAGTGTTCCTCATTTTTTTCTATCTTTGTTCTTAAAGTTGGAGTTCATCGCATCCAACTCCACATTCTCTCCACATAACTTTCAACTTTGAGCATTCGACCCTCAACTTCCAACTTTCTGCCGACAACTCCCGACTTCCCTCTTCATGCCCAAACGAACTGATATCCGCTCCATCCTCATTATCGGTTCGGGCCCCATCGTCATCGGTCAAGCGTGTGAGTTCGATTATTCCGGCACCCAGGCGTGTCGCGTTCTGCGGCAGGAGGGCTATCGCATCGTCCTCATCAACAGCAACCCCGCCACGATCATGACCGACCCCGACCTGGCGGATGCAACCTACATCGAACCGATCACCCCTCATTTTGTCACGAAAATCATTGAAAAAGAGCGCCCCGATGTCATTCTCCCGACGATGGGGGGACAGACGGCACTCAATACCGCGGTCGCGCTCGCCGAAGACGGAACCCTCGAACGCATGAATGTCGAATTGATCGGAGCGAAGCTCGGAGCAATCCGCAAAGCCGAAGACCGGGAGCTGTTCAAGGCGGCGATGGACCGCATCGGCCTCGAGTCCGCGAGGGGTGGCTTTGTCAACTCTCTCGATGAAGCTCTTGCGGTTGCGGAAAAAATCGGCTTCCCCTTGATCATCCGTCCTTCCTACACGCTGGGCGGAACGGGAGGCGGGACCGCCTACAACATTCAGGAGTTCCGGGAACGGGCTGAACACGGGTTGACGAGCAGTCCGATCCATCAAATCCTTGTCGAGGAATCGGTCATCGGATGGAAGGAATTTGAGTTGGAGGTGATGCGTGATTTGAAAGACAACGTTGTGGTGATCTGTTCGATCGAGAACTTCGACCCGATGGGTGTGCACACGGGGGACTCCATTACGGTCGCGCCTGCACAGACACTGACCGACAAAGAATACCAGCACATGCGCGATGCGGCGAAGAGAATCATCCGGGAGATCGGCGTGGAGACGGGGGGTTCGAATATCCAGTTTGCCGTCAATCCGCAGGATGGCCGCATGATTGTCATCGAGATGAACCCGCGAGTTTCGCGCTCTTCCGCGCT
Organism: Bacteroidota bacterium; assembly: GCA_035499415.1. GTDB lineage: Bacteria > Bacteroidota > Ignavibacteria > UBA10030 > UBA10030 > DATJYV01. Next base: position 6,548 of record DATJYV010000112.1, on the reverse strand, counting down.
CGCGTCGAAGGCGACCGGATTCCCCATTGCGAAGATCGCCGCCAAGCTGGCCGTCGGCTACACGCTCGACGAGATTCCAAACGACATCACAAAGGAAACGCCCGCCTCGTTCGAGCCGACCATCGATTACTGCGTCGTCAAGATTCCCCGCTGGGACTTTGAAAAATTCAAAGGCGTGGACGATACGCTCGGCGTTCAGATGAAATCGGTGGGCGAAGCGATGGCCATCGGACGAACCTTTAAAGAAGCTCTCCAGAAGGCGCTCCGTTCCCTCGAGCAGGGACGATTCGGCCTCGGTGCGGACGGCAAGGACATCGTTGACGTCCGCGAGATGTCCGACGACCGGAAGGATGAATGGCGGAAGAAGACGCTCGACCACCTTAAAAAGCCCAAGCCCGACAATGTATTCTACATGCGGTACGCGTTACAGCTGGGAGTCACGGTTGAGGAACTGCATCGCGTCACAAAAGTCGACCCATGGTTTCTCCACAATATAAAAGAGATCGTGGACCTGGAGGAGGAGCTGTTCGCCGTTCGGCTGTAAGTTCCGGCTTGAGGCCGCAGTACAGTGTTTGGAAAATTGGAGGACCGATGACCCGCGGATTTTCTGCTCTCATTATTACGATGTGCATGACAGGCGGCGTTCTTTTTGCCCAATCGCCCGTCCCCTCCGACCGTGATGGCTTGCTGGCGGGAGACGGCATGGGGATGGCTCTGGAAGCAGAGTCCCACGGCTACCCGAGTCCGAAGCATTGTCTCGAGCTGAAGGATGACCTCGCGTTATCGAAGGACCAGGTGACGAAGATCCAGGGAATCGTGGAGAACGTTTTGATCGGCGCGAAGCTGAAGGGTGAAGAAATCGTCGGGGCCGAAGAAGGGGTCGACAGGGGTCTCACTTCCGGCACGGTCAGCGAGAAGTCCCTCCGGACGCAACTCGAGGCGGTCGGCCGGCTCCGCGGTGAACTCCGGTTCATTCATCTCCAGGCGCACATTCGCGTCAAGGCGATCCTCTCGGCAAACCAGCTCGCACGCTACAACGAAATAAGGAGCCATGAAGGCAAGTAGACGCAAGAAAGGCGTTCCGCCACGGGTCAGCAGGGAGGTTTTGCTCAAAGCCAAGCAGTACGGGTTCTCCGACCTGCAGCTTGCCTCCATCTGGGGCGCGACCGAAAAAGCCGTTCGCCAGCTTCGGAAGCAGGCGGGCGTCGTCCCCGTCTACAAAACGGTCGATACGTGCGCCGCGGAGTTTGCGGCCAGCACGCCGTACCATTATTCGACGTATGAAATGGAAGACGAGTCGACGGTCAGCGACCGGAAAAAGGTCATCATCCTCGGCGGCGGCCCGAACCGGATCGGCCAGGGCATAGAGTTCGATTACTGCTGTGTCCACGGCGTCTACGCCCTCAAGGAAGAGGGGATCGAGACGATGATGATCAACTGCAATCCGGAGACGGTTTCCACCGACTACGACACGACCGACAAGCTGTACTTCGAGCCGCTGACGCTCGAAGATGTGCTCAACATTTGCGACCACGAAAAGCCGTACGGGGTGATCGTGAGTTTTGGCGGCCAGACGCCGCTCAAGCTGGCGAAGGCGCTCGAGCAGAGCGGCATCCGGATTCTCGGCACGTCTCCTGAGGGGATCGACATCGCGGAGGACCGCGAGCGATTCGGCGCACTACTGCGCAAGCTCCGGATTCCCCATCCCAAGTACGGCACCGCATACTCCGTCCCGAATGCGGTCGTGGTCGCCGAGCAGATCGGATTCCCCGTCCTCGTGCGCCCTTCGTACGTTCTCGGCGGCCGCGCGATGGAGATCTGCTATCATCCCGACGCCGTGCGGGAGTACATGAAAAAGGCCGTCGATGTGTCGCCCGACCACCCGGTGCTCATCGACCGGTTTCTCGAAGATGCGTTCGAGTACGATGTCGACTCGGTCGGCGACGGCAAGGACGTCATGATCGGGGGCGTCATGGAACACATTGAGGAGGCGGGCATTCATTCGGGCGACAGCGCCTGTGTCATTCCCCCCTACATGATTTCGGAAAAGAATCTGCACGAAATGATCGGCTACACGGTTCGGCTTGCGAAGGCCCTGAAGGTCATCGGCTTGATGAATGTACAATTTGCGATGAAGGACGGCGTGGTGTACGTCCTCGAAGTGAACCCGCGGGCTTCGCGCACCGTACCGTTCGTCAGCAAGGCGACCGGGATTCCGCTGGCGAAGGTGGCGGCGAAAGTGATGGTCGGAAGGACCCTGGCGGAACTCGGGCTGAAGGACTACGACTTTCGGACCGTCAAGCACACGTCGGTCAAGGAAGCGGTATTTCCGTTTTCCAAATTTCCGCGCGTACCGGTTTTTCTCGGGCCGGAAATGCGTTCGACCGGGGAGGTGATGGGGATTTCGGACGATCTCGGCGCGGCGATTGCGAAGTCGCAGATGGGAGCCGGGAATACGCTCCCTGATTCAGGCCGGGTGTTCATCAGCGTGAATGAGAGCGACAAAAACGAGATCACCCTCGGCCTTGCCCGCGACTTCCTCGCGCTCGGGTTCTCCATCGTGGCAACCGAAGGGACGGCGCGCTTTCTCAACGCGCACGGCGTTCGGAGCGATTCCGTCTTCAAAGTCGATGAGGGCAGGCCCAACGTCGTCGACATGATCAAGAACGGCGACATCCAGATGATCATCAACACCCCGCTGGGAGAAGCGTCGCGCTACGACGAATACTCGATCGGCTGGGCGGCGATCGAGCACAAGGTCTCGTTTGTGACGACACTCTCGGCCGCCGCGGCAGCCGTGAAGGGGATAGCCCGACAGAAGGAAGGCGACCTTGGCGTCAAGAGCGTCCAGGAGTTCATCGCGGAGAGCGGGCCGCGCCGCGACGGGGGATCCGTTTCATGAAGGCAGCCGACGCAAGAACGGAAGAAGATATTCGGACGGGCGCCGACAACCAGGACCTCGGGCTCGGCTCCCGCATCACCGAGCAGACGCGGGTCCGCTTTCTCAACCGGGACGGCAGCTTTAACGTCCGCCGGTTCGGCGTATCCTTCTTCAAAACTCTCAACGTCTATCACGCGCTCCTGACGATGTCGTGGACCGGTTTCAATCTGTGCGTTGTCGCGGCGTACTTTGCGACGAACGTCGCGTTCGCATTCAGCTATTTCATGTGCGGACCCGGGGCTATTGCCGGGAGCGCAGCGGCCACCGATGCCGGGCGATTTCTCGACTCGTTCTTCTTCAGCGTCCAGACACTCGGAACGATCGGCTACGGCACCCTGAGTCCCGTCGGTTTGCCCGCCAACATGCTCGTCACCGCCGAATCGCTCGTCGGCCTTCTGGGATTCGCCCTCGCAACCGGAATGCTCTTCGCCCGTTTCTCCCGGCCGTATGCCCGGATCCTGTTCAGCGAGTGCGCCGTCATCGCTCCATACCGCGGAATGACCGCGTTCGAGTTTCGCATCATCAACGGCCGCACCAATCAGCTCATCGATATCACGGCGACCGTCAGCATGAGCCGTTTGGAACTTGTCGATGGCGTTCGTGTGCGCCGGTTCCACGCGCTTCCGCTCGAACGCCGGAAAGTCACGTTTTTCCCTCTGAACTGGACGATCGTCCATCCCATCACCGAATCGAGTCCGCTGCATGGCGTTTCCGAAAAGGCCCTCAGGGACTCGGATCCGGAGTTCCTGATTCTCCTGAGCGGAACGGATGAGACGTTTTCCCAGACCGTGCACGCCCGGTCCTCGTACAAGCAGGAGGAGGTCAAGTGGGGGATGAAGTTTGCGAACATGTATGTGAGTTCGCCCGACGGAATGGTAGCGGTGGACGTGGAGAAACTTTCGGCGGTGGAAGAGGCCGCGATTGCATCGGGCTGACAAGCGGCGGCATTCTCATTCGAAGGAATCTCCCGTCTGCTCCCCGCGGAAAATGATTGCAAAGTATATTGAAAATCGCTAATATTGAGAAGGATTGCGTCAGGCCCACATTCCGCAAGCACCTTGAAGCAACGGAAGGAATGGAGAGAGCACGTGCTCTCGTCGAAGGGATTGGATGCTCGGGGCCGGGATGATGAGGAGACCATGATGGTCTTGACGATCGTTTACACGCGTACAATCTGAAGGAGGAATTTTCCATGCCTGATTTAAATCTCATCGACGAGGGCAGTCTTGAAGAAACTCCGGCGCCACCAGCGCCCGTTGCGAGACGGGGAGGAGGGGGCGGCGGTTCGCGCGGAGTAATCATCGTCGTCGTGCTCATCATCGTACTGGGCGGAGGCGGATTCTTCCTTTACAAGAAAGGGATCTTTCCGTTCAAGAAGAAGCCGGCACCGGTGACGCAAGTGCAGGAGGAGCAGGTGCCGCCCGAGCCGGCCGACCAGAACATGGCCCAGCAAGAACAGGCGGCCGCCGACACAAGCGCGGTCTCGCTCGTTGAGACGACTCCCATCGTCGAAAAGGGTTCGGCAAAAAAGGGAAGTGATATGAAGGGGATGAAACCGGAGAGCGCCCCTTCCGGCAGCGAGTCTCTGTCAGGGTCGGCGGGAAAACTCAGCGAGATGAAGGGCAATTATACGATTCAGGTCGTCGCGTTCCACGAGCAGAAGAAAGCAGAAGAGATCGTCCAGAATCTGGAGGACGCGGACTATCCCGCGTTTGTCGAAAAAGTTCCGCTCAAAGAGGGTGATTGGTACACCGTCCGCATCGGTCGATACCCGACGGCAAAGGAAGCGAGAAATGCCGTGAAGACTTTCGGCTCTCAACTCCAGTCGAGCTACTTCATCGACCGCGTGCGCGCATCGCAGTAGACCGGATTCCCCGATTCCTTGAACGCCGGCCCGGCAACGATCCATCGCCGCAGGCCGGCTTTTTTGTTCTCCTGCGTGCCGCCGATTGCCGGCCGTGCGGGCAATTCGTCGTTACTTGTTCCTACCCTTCGGACCTCCTTCGTCTCCGAGGAGGACGAAATAATAAAAGCCGAGCTCGCATGCCGTGAGGATGAGAAGAGCGATCGCGTCCCTGTTGAATTGCTTTCGAATCACCCGTTCCATCCATGAGCGTCCCAGGGAGTCGTAGCTTGCCGCAATCCAACGGATCTCAAAGAGCAGATTCGTCATCAGCGTGGAGAGCGTCCAACCTGCCGAAAAGATGACAACGAAGAATGCCACAGCAAGCCATGCGTGGGAAAGTCCCTCTTTTCTGTACAGGACGAATGCGGTGCAGCAGGCCGCGACATGGATGAGGATGATGAAACCCGAGACCATGCAGGGATCACCGTCCGACGGCCGACCACGCCGAGAACAGCAGCGCCATCAGTAAGCGTCCCGGCCGAAGAGAACGGCCCGCAACGTTTTGAGGATGATCTTCAGGTCGAAAATGAGGGACCAGTTTTCGACGTAGTACACATCGTAACGGGTTCGTTCGCCGATTGGCGTATTACCCCGGAGCCCGTTCACCTGCGCCCATCCGGTCATTCCCGTCTTCACACGGTGCCGTTCCAAATATTTCGGCACGTCCTTCTTAAATCGCTCGACGAAATGCGGTCTCTCCGGTCTCGGTCCGACCACGCTCATTTCTCCCCGAAGGACGTTGAAAAACTGTGGAAGCTCATCCAGGCTGAATCTTCGGAGAAATCGCCCCACCCGGGTTACACGCGGGTCATCGCGCGATGCCCAGACCGGGCCGGTTCGCCGCTCGGCCCCCTGCCTCATCGTCCGGAACTTGAAAACAGGAAATGATTTTCCGTCCAATCCGACCCTCTCCTGCCGGTAGAAGACGCCGCCTTCCGAATCGAGTTTTATTGCGATGGCGATAAGCGCGAACAGGGGAGCGGAAAGCAGGAGAGTCACCGAGCTGAAAGCGAGGTCAAATGCGCGCTTGAGGATGAGGTTCCAGGTGCTGAGAGGAATTGTTTTGATCCGAAGGAAGGGGATTCCCTCGACCTCCTTAAGCCGGACGCCGCTCGTCATGATTTCAAGCGTGTCGGGGACCATCATCATTTCGGCATTGAGGCCTTCGCATTGTCTGACGAGTTCGAACAGGAGTGGATGGTCGCTGGAATTGAGGGCGACGAGGACGAGGTCGACGCCCATTTCGCGGATCGACCCGGGTACTTTGCGGATGGACCCGAGGTATCGTGCCCCGCTCGCGCTCACGGGCCCGCGGCGGGAGGCGCCGAAATAACCGAGAAGCTCGTATCCAAGGGAGCGATGACCGGAGAGCGTGGCGTACACTTTTGCGGCCGCATCATTCGTCCCCACAACAATGACGCGACGGAGGTCCTTCCCGCGGCTGTACCACCGCTGCTCGAAGTTGAGCACGATGAATCGACCGAGCGAGATGAACACGACGGACGATACGCCCAGGAGCCCGAAGACCAGACGCGAGTACGAAAAGGCGCGGTAAAAGAATGCTCCCGCCATCACCATGAGAAGGCCGAAGAATACCAGCCGGATGATGGCGAAGAACTCGTCGGAAAAATAGATGATGCGGCGGGATCCGTACATTCCGCGGGAGTTGAACAGCAGGAGCCAGGCCGGGATGACGACGAA
>DATJYV010000111.1:0-5727 GCA_035499415.1 Bacteroidota bacterium | reverse complement strand
GGCCGCTCATCATCCTTCACGGATTGCTCGGCTCCTCCGATAACTGGCACACGCTCGGGAAAAGGTTTGCCGGAGAGTTTCAGGTCTTCATCCCCGACGCCCGCAATCACGGTCGCTCGCCCCACGCCGACGCCTTTGACTACGGCGTGATGGCCGACGACATCCGGGATTTCATGCGACAACACTCCATCCCATCCGCCCACATTCTCGGCCATTCGATGGGGGGAAAAACGGCGATGACCCTTGCGCTTCATTCACCCTCCCTTATCGACCGGCTGGTCGTCGTCGATATCGGCCCGGGCCCGTCGCCGGACTCGAACGCTGCGATCGTCCGTGCCATGCTGGGAATCGACCTCCAGCGATTCAATTCGCGCACATCGATCGACCAGCATCTTTCTTCATCCATTCCCGACGCAACCACCAGACAATTCATCATGAAGAATCTTCGGAAGGATGATGAGGGAATGTATTCGTGGAAGGTCAACCTGGCCTCCATCAGCACTAATCTTTCCGAGATGGAACGGGGACTTCCCGGCGGGCCGACGTTTTCCGGCACGACACTCTTTGTGCGCGGTGAAAAGTCTGATTATCTCCGCGAGATGGACCCTGGATTGCTCCAATCATACTTTCCCCAATGCCGTCTGGTGACGATTCCGAACGCCGGACATTGGGTACACGCCGATGCGCCGGAGGAATTCTACCGGACCGTCAGCACGTTTCTGAAGAGGGAGCAGGCACGGGTGGAGTGATCGACCTTCAAACTCCACTGCACATCCGATCGGACGCATCAGCGTTCCCACTTTCTTTTCAGCCCGCATTTATTTATTTTCGTCTCCACCGGGTCAACCGTTCCCGAACGCCGAACTCTCAATGCTGAATGCTGACGGCTCACAGCCCCCATAGCTCTTCGACAAAGAAGCCCTGGTACCATCTCTCGTTGACCAAGCAGATCATGCTGGGCCTTGTCCTCGGCGTTCTGCTCGGCTGGCTCAAGCCCGGGTGGGGAGTCGAAACCGCCTTTCTTCGGAACATCTTCCTCAATCTCATCAAATCCATCATCGCCCCGCTCATTTTTGCGACGATCGTGGTCGGCATCGCGGGGGGCGGAGATCTGAAGAAAGTCGGCCGCATCGGAGTAAAGTCCCTCGTTTACTTTGAAGTTGTCACGACGCTTGCGCTGTTCATCGGCCTTGCCGTCGTGAACATCGTCAAGCCCGGCGCGGGCGTCGTCCTGACGGCCTCCGGCGGCGGTCTTGGAACGGTCCAGGACAGTCATCCGATGACCTTTATCGAAACGGTCGTCCACATTTTCCCGGCGAGCATTTTTGACGCCATGGTCCGCGGGGACGTCCTGCAGATCGTCGCATTCTCCGTCCTCTTCGCCATGGCTGTCTCGGCAATGGGACCCAAAGCAAAACCGGTCCTCGACTTCTGCGAAAGTCTTGCGCAGGTCATGTTCAAGTTCACGAACTACGTCATGATGTTCGCACCGGTGGGGGTCGGCGCGGCAATGGCTTCCACCGTAGGGCATAAAGGGATCGGCGTCCTGCTCAACCTCGGAATGCTGATCTCATCGCTGTACATCGCACTCGTCCTGTGCATCGTCCTTGTCTTCGGCGCCGTTGCCTATCTTGTTCGACTGCCCATCCGGCAATTCGCCCGGGCCACGTGGGAACCGTTTACGATCGCGTTCGCAACGACGAGCAGCGAATCCGCTCTTCCGAAGGCCATGGAAGTGATGGAACGGCTCGGCGTTCCGAGGAACATCGTCGCATTTGTCATGCCCACCGGCTACAGCTTCAACCTTGTCGGAAGCACGCTCTACCTTGCCGTCGCGTCGGTATTCGTGGCGCAGGCGGCCGAAACGACGACGGGCGTTCACTTCGGTTTCGACCGGCAGATTCTCCTGATGCTGACGCTCATGGTGACCTCAAAAGGAATCGCCGGCGTACCGCGCGCCGCGCTCGTGATTCTGCTTGCGGCGCTGAACAGCTTCGGGCTCCCTCCCGAAGGAGTCGCCGTGATTTTCGCCGTCGACGAGCTGATGGACATGGGCAGAACATCGGTGAACGTCCTCGGCAATTGCCTCGCCACGGTCGTCGTCGCCCGGTGGGAAGGCGAATTCAACGACGAGAAGGCGAAAGTGTTCGGCACGCCGGGGGAGATTCAGCTTGAGCGGGCGGCGGGAGAACCGGCGTTCGCGGACGCCGTGATGCAGGAGATGTAAGCCGTCGCATGGCTCATCAGGAGAACAGCACTGAACGTTCGGGGAAACGACGCGGAGCCGGAATCGCGGCCCTTGCGGCATTGGTCCTCGGAGGATCGTTGATCATCATGGTACTCGTACCCTCAAAAACAGCGGTCAACCCGGTCCCGCAATCGCAGACCGTCGGAACGACATTCCGAAAGGACGGGACCCTTACGTTCATCTCAAAGAAAGACGAATACCTGACGTCCATCGACATCGAAATTGCCGACGACGATTCGAAACGGGAAACAGGGTTGATGGGGCGGCCGGCAATGGAGGAGCAACAGGGAATGCTTTTCATATTCCAGGAAGAGCGCAGCGTCGATTTTTGGATGAAGAACACGATCATTCCCCTCGACATGATTTTTGTGGATTCACGCAACGTGGTTGTGACGATACAGCGTAACACCACTCCGTACTCGGAGCAGACGTACAGTTCGGGAGTTCCGGTCCTCTATGTCATCGAAGTTGTCGCGGGATTTGCGGACCGGCATCAGATCGTCCCCGGCTCGAAGGTCACCTGGAAACGACTTTGACCGCTCCCGGGAAGATGGTTTTTCCCCCGGATGAACCCCGTTTCAAAAAAAAATGCGGGACACCGTTGGAAATGCGGATAAAAGTTCTATCTTGAGAGATTCAATTGAAAGAAGGAGTGTGCTATGCCTGAAGGGAATCAGATCGTCGTCAACTCTCCGCAGTTTGAAGTGATCAAGAGCATGGAGGGATTTGTCGGCGAGAACCTGAGCTCGCTGCTCAAGCCGGTCGACGAAAGCTGGCAGCCGACGGATTATCTTCCGGACCTGAAGCAGGAGAATTGGAGAGAGCAGCTTGCGGAATTCCGCGAGAAGGCATCGGAATTGCCGGATGATGTCCTCGTCGTCCTTATCGGCGACATGATCACCGAAGAGGCGCTCCCGAGTTACCAGACGTGGTTGAACCGCCTTCAGGGGGTCGGCGACATCACGGGAGCCCACTCAAGCCCGTGGGCTCAATGGAGCCGGGGCTGGACGGCGGAGGAAAACCGGCACGGCGACCTGCTGAACCGCTATTTGTATCTGACGGGACGCGTAGACATGCGCGCCGTGGAAACGACCATCCATCACCTCATTTCGAGCGGATTTGACCCTCAGACCGGAAACGACCCGTATCTGGGATTCATCTACACTTCATTTCAGGAGCGCGCGACGAAGATTTCCCACCGCAACGTCGGGGTTCTTGCCGCCAAGGCGGGCGAAAACCGACTGCACAAAATATGCGGCATGATCGCGGGCGACGAAGCGCGACACGAGAAGGCATACAAACTCTTCATGAGCAAGATTTTCGAACTCGACCCGGGACGCGCGATACTCGCGTTCGCGAAAATGATGAAGTCGAAAGTCGTGATGCCGGCCAATCTGATGTACGACGGAAAGGACAAGAACTTATTCACGAAGTTCTCGGCCGTCGCTCAGAACATTGAAGTGTACACCGCCAGGGATTACGCCGAAATCATCGACGCGCTCGTCAAGGAGTGGAAGGTCGCTGCTTTGCAGGGACTGACGGACGCCGCCTCAAAAGCTCAGGAATATCTGTGCGGTTTGTCCGATCGTTATGCACGTGTCGCGGAGAGGATGAAGTTTTCGGGAACGGAAAAGTTCAGCTGGATTTTCGACCGCGAGGTCGTGCTGGGTTTCACGGGCAAGCGAGCTCTCGCCTGACTTCGTAAATTCGTCATCGGCCGCGCGGCGGGGAGATTGCCGGGCGGCTTCGCTTTCGGGGGACCTCATGTTTCAAGCCGCCTGCATCCGCGGCGCCGCCTTTTTGCTCCTCCCCCTTCTTGGCTCTGCTTCCCTCCGCGCACAGGTCCGTTCGTTCCCGTACGTCGAACGGTTCGATTCCATCATGCCTCCGGCGCTTCCGTTCGATTGGAAATCATCGGGCAACCGAAGCCCGTCCGGCGACTTTGTCTCGACAACCTCGTCTCCCCATTCGGCCCCCAATGACCTCCTCTCCACCAATTCATCGATCCCCCAGTTTCTGATTTCTCCGAGGATGAGTTTCACCAACTGGATGCCGCAGGCGATCCAGTTTTGGACATCGCGCTCGACGACGCACACGTCCGGACTCCTCGTCGAGGCATCGCTCGATGACGGCGCAACCTTTGCGGTCGCCCTCGGCGATACTCTCAGGAATCCGGGGACGTCGGGCTATGTGCTCTTCTCGCTTCAACTTCCTGCCCTCCTGGCAAATCAGCCGAACGTCCGGTTCCGATGGCGGTTGACAGGCGGAACCGGGGGTGCGAGCGGGTCGCTCCGGATCGACGATGTCGCCGTCTCAGCGCTTCCCTCTGTCGACATCTCCATCATACGCGCCTCCATATTCCCTCCGTTGCCGACGTCCCGGGATTCGGTTCGGTTTGATCTGACGGTGAAAAATTCCGGGCTTCAACCGACCGGCGCATTCATCCTCGACCTTGGCGAGGATTTGAACCAGAATGGCGTCCCCGACGCGGGAGAGGAATTGTGGTCCAACGTCGGGCCGTCCCTGTCCCCCGGGGACTCGATGACGGCGTCTTTCCAATCTCCACCGCTCCGCACCGGCAGACATTCATTCATCGCACAGGCGGTCTCGTCCCTCGACCAGAATCCGTTGAACGATACCCTGTCTTTTTCGGTGGAGGTCGGTCTGCCTGTGCATTCGGTTGTTGTGAACGAGATTATGTACGCGCCGGCGGGAAGCGAGCCGGAGTGGTTCGAATTGGTCAACGCGTCGGCGGATTCCGTAAACATTGCGGGCTGGCGGGTGTCGGACAAGAATGTGTCAACGAAAACTTCGATAACGAATACGCTCATGCCGATACCGCCGGGCGGATTCGTCGTGGTTGCGCATGATGCGGGCTTTTTCCCGATTCATACCGGCGTCATGGTGCCTGTGCTCGTCGCCCCCTTTTCCCCTCTCAACAACACAACGCCCGATGCGGTTGTCTTGTACGACGAACGCTCGGCTACGATGGACAGCGTCATGTATTCTCCCGGCTGGGGCGGACAGAATGGAACATCCCTCGAGCGAATCGACCAACGTGCCTCGTCGACCGACCCCGCAAACTGGTCTTCTTCCGTCGATTCTTCGGGCTCCACACCGGGATTGGTGAATAGCATCGCCCGACTCGACTACGACCTCGCTCTGACCACGATCAGCATAAGCACGCGCACAGTTGGAATCGGCACCGTCCCTGTGATCTCATCGACCGTCCAAAATGTCGGACGCAATGCAGTCGAAACGTACCACACCGTCATCACGTACACTCCCCGCGACGGCATCGCCGTGGCTCCTTCGGATACTGTCGCAATTCTTCCCCATCCATCGCCGCTCGCTCCCGGAGATTCCTCCAAAACCGATTTCATCTGGAGCTTCGCTCCCGCCGGCGAAACGCTCATCCATGTTTCCATCAAAGGAAGTCACGACGATCGTCCGAGAAACGACACGCTCTCCGCTCATTT
>DATJYV010000110.1:0-22764 GCA_035499415.1 Bacteroidota bacterium | reverse complement strand
ACAACCGAGACGACGGCCCATGACAGGAGAATGCCCGCCGCGCCTCCGAGGAGGGCGATGAACAGCGCCTCGAACACAAACTGCGCGAGGATGTAGCTCCGCCGGGCCCCGATCGCCATCTTGATGCCGATCTCCCGCGTCCTCTCCTTCACGACGACGTACATCACGTTGGCCACTCCGACCCCGGCGATCAGAAGCGTGAGAAATCCGACGGAACCCAGAAAGATCGACATGCCGAAGTTGATCTTCCGGTTGATCTTCTCTCCTTCAATGAAGTCCCAGATCGCGAGCGCGCGCTCGTCTTGCGGGTCGAACCGATACTTGCGGCCGAGCACGCGGTACAGCTCTCCCTTGATAAATGCCTGCCGCCCCGGGTCGGATGGACGGAGGACGACGGAATTCACAAATTGATTTCCATATAAATTCCGGAACGTCGTGTACGGCATGATGGCGCGACGTGCGTCGGGGCCGTTATTCATCGAGGTCTGAAGTTTCTTTTCCATGATGCCGACCACGATGAACGGAACGTTATCCACCAGAACCGATCTGCCGACCGGGTCGACGGTTCCGAAAACTTCCCCCGCAATTTCCGGACCGAGGAAGAGAACGCGGCGCTCCTCCGTCACGTCGAGCGAATTCAGGAAACGGCCCCCACCGGCGGGATACATCGTTCGCATCTCCTCGAATTCGGCATTCACCCCTTCGCACTCGGTGGTGATCTGGAATCTTCCGTTCGTCAGCGTGACGTTCGTGCGGTACTGCGGACTTGCCATCTCGATCTCAGGGACTGCGCGCCGCAGGAGGTCGACGTCGTCCTCCACGAACTGCAGTCGCCGTCCCTTCGGCAATCCCTGGAACGCGCGCCCCGTTTCGCCGCCGTACACGATCATGATCTTGTTTCCAGCTCCCGTCAGACCGTGCAGCATCGCACTGCCTAACCCTTCTCCGAACGACAGGAGGAGGACGACCGAAACGGTTCCCCAGGTAATGGCGACGAAGGTCAGGAGGGCGCGGGTCCGGTGTGCGCGGAGGTCCTGGAGAAAGTCGCGGATGAGCTCAAGCCACATGGGGGGTGAACGATCGGGAAATGTTCGACGGAGTGATTTTCAATTGACGATGGGGAAGTGCTTGGCTCATCCGGGAGATAGGGTTTCTGCTACGTCCGCAGGCATTCGATGACGTCGAGGTTCGCAGCGCGGCGCGCGGGCATGAAGCCGGAAGCGAGACCGATAAAGGCCAGGATCGAAATCGTGGCGATGACGACATCGACCGACAGGACGGGTGTTCCGACAAACTCCTTTATCGGGATGTACTGCAGGCCCTGAATGATGCCCAGCGAGATGAGGAACCCGATGGCCGATCCGATTCCGACGATGAAAAAAGTCTCCATGAAAAATTGAAAAAGGATGTTTGAGCGCCGGGCTCCGACCGCACGCTTGATCCCGATTTCCTTGACCCGTTCCTGCACGACAATGAACATGATATTGGCGACCCCGATTCCCGCCACGCCGAGCGTAAAGCCTCCGATGAGCCCCATGAAAATGTTGAACCCCAGGAAAAAGTAATACATGAATTTATCGAACTCGGCCGTGTCCCAGATCCAAACCGCATCCATATCCTTCGGGTCGAACCTGTATTTCTTCCCGAGCGCGGCCCGGACTTGCTCCCCGACTTCATTCGACCGACTCGGGTCTGTCGGCTGAAAGACGATATTCGTGAGTTTTATCACGCCGAACACGGACGAAAACGTCGATGAAGGGATGAAGATGCGATCCTGGTCGCGCGTGTTGTATGAGGAATTCTGCGTCTTGTGGACCATCACGCCGATCACGATGAACGGCGTTTCCCCGATGCGGACGACCTTTCCGATGGGGTCGGAATCTCCGAACAGAAATTTCTCCACCTTGTCGCCCAGGACGGCCACCCTGCGGCGGTTGCGCACATCTTCGTCGTCGATGAAGCGCCCCCCGGGGGCGGCAATGACATTGCGCATCTCCCCGTAAATCGGAACGATTCCCGTGACCAGCGGGTTGAGGATGTTTTCACCCAGCCGCGTCGTGACGCGCTTGCTGTACTCGGGACTGATCGCGCCAATCTCGTGTACGTGGCTTTCGATGAGCGTCACATCATCCTCGGTAAAACTGATCCCGCGCCCGGTACCGAATCCCTCGAAGGACTTGGTGGTTTTCCCGGGAAACATGATGGAGATGCTTTCGCCAATGCCGTGCATGTTGACGGCAAGCTGCCGGCGAAACCCTACTCCGAAGGACACAAGAATGATGATCGCCACCGTGCCCCAGATGATGCCGAACGTGGTGAGAAACGACCGGAGCTTCTGAGCGCGGAGGTCGAGCAGAAATTCTGTGATGACGATCTTTAGGTGTTCCACCGTGTCGGGGAATGAAGGATATCAGGTCTGAACTCGTGCGCCGCGCGTGAAATCGTGATCTCCGGCCGGCCAGTGCCGGGGGACTACTCGATCTTCTTCACAGGTTTCTCATACACCTCGTCCCCCTCCTTCAGACCGGAGACGACCTCCACGCTGATCGCATCGCTGAGTCCCGTCTTGATAAATTTTTCCTGCTGCTTCGGCGGGCCGGAGGCGACCTTCACGAAAGCGGAATCGTTCCGGAACGTTACCACGCGTTCCGGGAGCGAGAGGACATCCGGCTTCCGGTTGATGATGATGCTGGCGTTGGCGGAATAGCCGGCGCGGAGAGTCGGGCCCGATTCCCGGGGAATGAGGACCTCGATCGGAAACACCGTTGCGTTATCCTTCTTGTCCGCCTTCAGGGATATTTTTGTCAGTGTCCCCCGCACCGTGTCGGACGGAAGCGCTCCGACCTTGAGCTCGGCCTCCATTCCTTCTTTCAGCTTCCCGACATCGATCTCGTCCACCGTCCCCTTGAAGATCAGCCGTTCCATGTTCGCCATATTCATCAGAACCGTTCCATCCTGGTACGTCGTCAGAGGCGTTACCGGGTCGCCCACCTCCACCATCTTCTTCAGGACAAAGCCGTCGATGGGAGCCTTGACAATCGATTCGATCTCCGTCCCCTCGATTTGCACGTGGCCGCTTTGCATGAGTTCCAGCTGTTCATTGGCGATCTTCAATCGAAGCCCGGCGGCGTCGAAGTTGTGGATGAAGTCCTCGTAGTCTTTGTTCGAGATGAGTTGCTGCTGCAGCATGATGTCCTGCCGCTTCTTGTCTTTGGTGAGATTGTCGACGTCGACGGCCGCGAGCTGCACCTGGCGTTTCGCGGCGGCGAGCTCGGTCGGAGCAGGGTCGGGTTTGACTTCCATCAGCGGCTGGCCCGCGCGAACGAATGTCCCCTCGTCGGCAAAGATGTGCTTCACCACTCCCGACACGCGCGACTTGACGGAAATTTCATTCTCGGGCTCGACCGTTCCGACGGCGAGGGCACGCTCGACAATCGTGGTCCGCGTGACTTTCACTTTGGGAAGCTCCTCGTCTTTCGAAGACTTGGAATTGCCGAAGAATATGACGGCAGCGGCACCGACCGCGACAATCGCGGAAGAGGAAATAATGATTTTCTTTTTCATCGTCATGACGTTAGGATGCGGGGAAGTGGGATGGATTTTCCGTCCTCACCTTGTTCATTCTTCGCGGAGGGAAAAGACACCCTTTTCGCTCGACAGGACAATCCGCGGTCCGCCGCCGTTCACCGTCTCTGCGTCATGGATCTCGTCCCTCCGATGACGGCCGCTTGAAATCGACGCGAGGTCGAAGTCCGAATGCAGGCCGGCTTTGCGCCCCAGGCGGTAGTCGACGACAAACCCGGTTTTCTTCGGCACGGAGATTTCTATGCTCCCTTTGGAGGTTTCGAACCGGCTGTCCCGGGCAAGCCGCGAGAAGGAAATCCGAGAATCTCCTTTGTATGTTTTCAGGTCGAGGGAGCCGGCAAGGTCTGACACTTCCACATCGCCTTTGTAGGTATCAATCGCCACATCCGACTGCAGGCCCGAGAGCGAAGTCTTCGACTTGTAGTCCTTGACCGAAAGCCGGGCAGATTTGGGCATCCTGATACTATAATAGACGGAGGGTTCGATGCCGTCGTCGCCCAGGCCAAAGAAGCTGGAATGATGCGACCGGATGCGGGAATAATCCGTTCGTATCCGAACTTCGTCTCCTTCCCCGCTTATCCGGATCTCGGTCTCCTGAACCGCGTCGTCGTCCCGGTCGAAAAACGAATCCCCGGGCTCGATGCGGGCAACGATCTCGACCTGCGGCTGATCCCACGTCGTCACCGTGATGCCCCCTTTGTACGTATCGACGAACACGCGTCCGTCGCTCTTCATCCGGACGGTCTTTTTAACCTCGCGACTCTCCCGGGCAGTGATGAGAACAGGGGAGACAAGGAACAGCAGGAAAACAGGAACTGCCTGGCGGGTGGTCATGAGATCTCCTCGAGTATATGAAATGTTACGTCCCGTCGGCTCCCGAAGTTGCAGAGCGAAGAATCGCGCGGTGAGACGGCGTTGGCGCGAAGCCCGCTTTCTTAGACTTGATAACGCGGGAAAAGGTTGCGGCGGATCCCGCGGAGCTATCGGGTCGGGAGCGAACGAATGAAATCCATGACGCGGCGAAAATATTCGTCCCCACCGACGAGGGAGACGTCGTTGTGACCGGCGCCGGGAACTTCATAGATCGTCTTTGGCGGGCGGGCTGCTTCATAGAGGCGGTGTGCCTGGTCAAGCGGAACGATTTCATCCATCGTCCCGTGGATGAAGAGGATGGGGGTTTGAATCTTGGGGATTTCTTCGATCGTGCTGAACCTCGTGTGGAGGAGGAGGGAAACAACCACCGAGGGATAGTGAATCTGTCCGAGGTCGTGGAGCGACGTGAACGCCGATTCGAGAATGATTCCGGCCGGGCGGTGCTGCAGAGCGTTGCGCACGCTGACCGCGCCCCCCAGACTGAAACCCCAGAGGACGATCTTGTTCGAATCCACCCCGTCAAGTTCGAGAGCCCGGGCATACGCGGCGCGTGCGTCTTTATAAAGCCCGTTTTCCGTCGGCGTTCCCTCGCTCCGGCCGTACCCGCGATAATCGTACGCGAAGACGTTCAGTCCCTCTGCGCGGAGTCGGCGGTACAGGTCGAAACCGTACGAAAGATTGCCGGCGTTGCCGTGCGAGTAAATGACAGTCGCGAGGGGGGAATCGGCCTTCAGGTACCAGCCGTGGAGGAGAACTTTATCTTCGGCACGGAACCAGATGTCCCGAACGTACGGAGCCCGCGCGGCGGAAAGATAGTGCCCCTCGGGATAGGGAGCGGGAAAGTAGATGAAGGAGCGATCCACGGCCAGGGTGATCAACGACCAGAGGGCAAGGGCGGCGAGGACGGCCGGGACAAGGATCTTCCAACTCAGGGAAAATGCCGAAGGCGCCGCTTTGCGCGTCTCCATCCTTACCAACGTCGTGGAGCGTCCATGACGCTGCGGACCGTATCGCGGGCGATCAGGAGCTCTTCGTTCGTCGGGATGACGAACATCCGTACGCGGCTGCCCGCCTTGCTGATCTCCCGTTCCGAGCCCGCGGACATTTTCTTGTTGACCTCTTCGTCGAGTTCGATGCCGAGGGCATCCAGGCCCGTTGCAATCCGGTGTCTCAGCGTCGGCGAGTTTTCCCCGATTCCCCCGGTGAAAATGATGGCGTCTGCTCCGTCGAGCTCGGCGAAGTACGCGCCGATGTACTTCTTGACGCGCATCGTAAAAATGTCGATCGCAAGCGTTGCCCGGCGGTCGTGATGCTCCCGCTCCTCGTCAAGCAGGTCTCGCATGTCGTTGGTGAGGCCTGATATGCCGAGGAGACCGGATTGCTTGTTCAGCAGCGCGTCGACTTCGCTCAATCCCATTCCCTCCTTGTGCGAAAGGAATTCGATCACCGAAGGGTCGATGTCGCCGCTCCGCGTCCCCATCACAAGGCCCTCCAGCGGCGTGAGGCCCATCGAAGTATCGATCGATTCGCCCGCTTTGATTGCGCAGGCGGAACATCCGTTTCCAAGATGGAGCGATATGACGTTGGTCTCCTCGCGGGACTTCCCGGTGATCTGCCGGTAACGGAAAGCAACGTAGCGGTGGGAGGTGCCGTGAAAACCGTACCGGCGGAGTTTGTGGCGCCGGTACAGCTGGTACGGAATGGCGTAGAGATACGCCCGGTCGGGCATGGTGCTGTGGAACGAAGTGTCGAAGACGGCGACTTGCGGAATCCCGGGGCCGAGAATTTCACGGGCTGCCCGGATCCCTTTGAGGTTCGCAGGATTGTGGAGCGGCGCAAGGTCGATGCAGTCTTCGACTCCCCGAACCACCTCGTCGTCGATGATGACCGATTTTGTGAACCGCTCGGCGCCGTGCACGACCCGGTGGCCGACGGCATGGATGTCCGCGAGCGAGCTGATGCCCGGGATGCCGCTCTCGCTCGACACGAGCCAGCGCAAAACATAATCGAGGGCGACACGATGGTCGCGCAGAGGTGTGGCTTGCTTTACCGGCGGTCGGTTGGCGGCCTGGAGCGTCGCCAGCGCCTGACTGCCGATCCGCTCGATCACTCCTTTTGCTTTCTGGACATCGGCGTTCTTTTCTATGAGCGGAAGGTCAGTCTCGATGATCTGAAACTTAAGCGAGGAACTTCCGCAATTGAGGACGAGTACGTTCATATTCAGGAGTCCATGATTTTCGGGGGAACAGGAAAGAAACGATCGGCAATCTTCGACGGCCGGCGATCCATCTAAGCTACTTCTTTGTTCCTCCATTCTCAACCCGAAGCGACTGTTTGCATTTTTTCCTATCTTCGGATGCAGCTCTCCCTTTTTGCCGAAGGGAGCATGTATTCTCAAACGAGAGAAAAAAATCGACGGGATGGTACGGGAGACATGGACTGCACCGACGTTCAGGCGGGAAAGGGAATGCGATGATCGAAAAAATCAATCTCAAACAGAAGTTCGAGTCGATTCGTGATTATTGGAATCCTCGCGTCGCCGGGGAGGTCAACGAATCGTATGTCAAGCTCGTGAAATTTCAGGGACCGTTCGAGTGGCACCACCACGACGATGAGGACGAGATGTTTCTGGTCGTGAATGGACGATTTACGATGAGATTGAAGGATGGAGATGTGACGGTCGAAGAGGGGGAGTTTGTGATCGTACCGAAGGGCGTGGAGCACTGCCCGGTGGCGGACCATGAAGTCTCGGTGCTGTTGTTTGAGCCGAAAACGACGCTCAACACGGGAAATGTGAGAAATGAGAGGACGAAGGAGAAACTGGAGAGGATTTAGTGAACGGGTGAGTTGGTACGTGAATAACCGGAGAGGCAATTTTCGATTTTCAATTGCCAAATGTGGATTGGGGAGGAGGCTTTGATTGTTGAGTTTTCAGTTGCGAGTTTCGAGTTCAAACAGGAAGGTTCTGACCGCAAATCGCTGATTGATTATCGCTGACCGCTGAAAGCTGACCCCTTTGTCCAAAAAATTCACCCTCAAATCTCTTCCTTCCGACGGTCTCCATCTTGTCGACCCCAGGCATCTGCGGATCGATTACAAGAAGGAATTGAACGAGTCGCAATATGAGGCCGTCACCTCCGTCGATGGGCCGCATCTCATCATCGCAGGGGCCGGGACGGGGAAGACACGGACGATCACCTACCGCGTCGCGTATCTCGTCGAATTGGGCGTCAAGCCGGACAGTCTCCTCCTTCTGACGTTCACGCGGAAGGCCGCGCAGGAGATGCTCCGTCGCGCCGTCATTGTGCTCGACAGCCGGTGTGAACAGGTCGCCGGCGGAACATTCCATTCCTTCGCCAACACGGTCCTGCGCCGGTATGCGTCGCAGATAGGATACGAGCAGAACTTTACGATCCTCGACCAGGGAGACGCGGAGGATGTGGTAAACCTCCTCCGAACGCGGCTGAAGCTCGACACGAAGGATAAACGATTTCCCCGCAAGGAAGCGCTCTACGACCTTTACAGCCGGGCCCTCAACACGCTGACGCCGATGACGGAAATCCTGTCAGTCGATTACCCGCAGTATCTCGAGCAGGCGGGAGATATCGGAAACGTGCACGCGGCGTACGTGCAGTACAAGCGGCAGCACAACCTCATGGACTACGACGACCTGCTGACGAATCTTGCGCTCCTCCTGAAACAGAGCGAGCCGGTTCGCGCAGCGCTCTCCGACAAATACAAGTACATCATGGTCGATGAATACCAGGACACGAACAAGGTTCAGGCAGAAATCGTTCGGCTGCTCGCATTCAAACACCAGAACGTGATGGTCGTGGGAGACGACGCGCAGTCGATCTATTCCTTCCGCGGTTCAACCATCAGAAATATCATCGACTTTCCCAAAGAGTACCCTGGAGCGCGGATCATCAAACTGGAAGAGAATTTTCGGAGCAGACAGCCGATCCTCGACCTTGCGAACGAAATACTCCGTCGAAACAGCGGGGATTGACCGATGTATACCAAGGAACTCTACACGCGAAAAGAGGGGGGGAGCCTTCCACAGCTGGTGAGCGCGGAGAATGAAAACATGCAGTCGCGCTACGTGGTGCAGAAGATTCTCGAGCTCCGCGAGCAGGGGGTTCCCCTCGAAGATATGGCCGTACTTTTTCGGTCATCGTTTCTGTCCTTCGACCTCGAGATCGAGCTTACGAAGTCGAACATCCCATTCCTCAAGTTCGGCGGTTTCAAGTTTATCGAGACCGCGCATGTAAAGGATATCGTTGCGTATCTTCGCGTCCTCGAAAATCCCCGCGATGTCGTTTCGTGGAACCGGATTCTGCTGCTCCTCGACGGCGTCGGCCCCCGGACCGCGGAAAAAGTGGTCGACGAAATCCTCCGAAGACATCTGAATCCGGTGTCCGGTGAAGAAGGAATCGTCACCTCGAAGTTCTGGAACGAATTTCACGGATACCCGGAGCCGGTCACGAAGCTCTTCGGGCTCCTCGGACGGATTTCGCCGTCGAAGTACGGCCCCGGCGAGAAGATGTTCCAGATCCAGCAATACTACGAGCCGATCCTCCGCGCGCGATACGACGACCACGTGAAAAGAAAGAAAGACCTCGAGATGCTTCAGAACATCACCGAGCGATACAAAGAGATGTCGACACTTCTGACCGACCTGGCGCTCGAGCCGCCGAACGAGTCGATCGTCGATGTCGAATCGCCGGGCCCGGAGAAGGAGTACCTCACGCTTTCGACCATCCATAGCGCGAAGGGACTTGAGTGGCATTCCGTGTTCATCATTTACGCCCTCGAGGGAAAATTTCCCGCCATGCGCTCGGTCGGCACGGACGCAGAGCTGGAAGAGGAACGCCGTTTAATGTACGTCGCCTGCACGCGCGCGAAGGAGAATCTGTTCATCACGTATCCGATGAATATTTTCGACCGGGAAAGCGGCATGATTCTCACCAAACCTTCACGCTTTATCCGGGGCATCGACGAGAAACTTCTCGAGCCGTGGGTTGTGGAGTGACGGTAGTCCGCCATTCCTGACCCCAGGTCCTGCCTCCGCTCCAAACTCCGGTGCAAGCTTCCAACTCCACATCGTCCCCCGGCATCAGGCCGACCGCCAGGTGCGTCATTCTTGGCGCCGGAATTTCTTCGCGGCTTCGGCCAATCACCGATGATATCCCAAAGTGCCTGGTTCGCGTCGGGGAAAAAACGCTGCTTCAACGGACGTACGAGAACCTTCGTGCGGTCGGAATCCGCGACATCGCGGTCGTCGTGGGCTACAAGAGGGACGCTGTCCGGGTTTTTCTCAAGAGCATCGTCCCTCCCATGCGCGTTCGCCTTCTTGTCAATCCGAAATTCGACTCGACGAACAACGCCTTCTCGCTCCTCCTCGCGCGGGATTTCTATCGGGGACCGGAGAGCACACGGGGAGCCCGTCCGCCGCTACTCTTCATGGACGGCGACATCCTGTTTTCACCCCTCCTTCTGACCAGGCTGATTGAGGAATCGAACGGCAGCGCTGTTGCCGTGCGGGTCTCGGGTCCGCATGACGACGAAGAAGTGTCCGTTTCGGTCGCGGGCGGAAATGTGATCCGAATGATCGGCAAGAATCTGCCGCGCCAACAGAACCTGGGAGAGTCCGTCGGGATTCATCTTTTCGCACCCCCGGATGCGGAACTCTTGTTCAAGACCCTCGAGCGGCGCGTGCGTGATGGAGACGGTCGAACGGAATATTATGAATCAGCGATTCAGGAAATGATCGGAGGCGGAACAGTCATCCGTGCCGTCGATACCAGCGAATTTCCGGCGGCCGAGATCGATACGCCGGAGGATCTGGCGTACGCCGAAGAAAAAATCCTGCCGCTCCTGCGCCACGCATGAAGTACGATTATCAAACATCCATCAAGTCCACGCTCTCTGATGAGTGGGTCGGAACCTACGTGAGCCGGCCGATCGCCGGGCTCATCGTTCGAGGGGTCTACGGAACGCGGGTAACTCCCAACCACCTGACAATCGCTTCCGTCGTCTGTGGTTTGGCGGCCGCTCCGTTATACCTCCGGGGTGAACCGCTCGCGATCGCATGCGGCGGGCTTTGCATCTTTGCGAAGGACATTCTCGATTCGGCCGACGGTCAGCTTGCGAGGGCACGGTCGCAATTCAGCCGAATGGGAAGGTTCCTCGATTCGATCGGTGACTTTCTTGTCAACCTCCTCGTCTTCTTTGCGATCGGGTGGATGCTCTTTCGCAGCTCGTCGGATTGGCGTTTTCTTGTCCTCGCCTTTCTATCGGTCCTCGGCACTTCCCTTCGCGTTTCATACCACGTCTTTTACCAAACGTCGTACCTGCACATGCAGGGTTCATACCTGACGAACAGGATCACGGAAGAAACGACCCCCGAGGATGTCGCGAAAGGGGGGACCGAGCTCGTCCTGCAGAAAATCTTTCAGACTGTTTACGGCTGGCAGGATCGGTTGATCCTGAGAATCGACCGATGGTGCAGAAGGGATGTGGAAGATGGGAGATTGCTGGAGCGATGGTACTGCGACGGTACCGGATTGCGATTGACTGGTCTGACGGGGCTTGGAACGGAGCTGATGCTTCTGACGGTCTGTTCGCTTGCGAATATCCTCGAACCCTACTTCTACCTCAACCTTTTTCTGATGAATTTCCTCTCCGCCAGTTCCGTCTTCTACCGCCGCTCGCTGCTTTCGCGCCGGCTTGAGGCATTCTGACCGTTACTTATCTTTTTTCTTCGATCTCTTCAGCTGCTTGAACCTCTTCAGCTTTCCCTTGATGGTTGCGAGAAGATTTTCAGCGGATATGGGTTTGGTCAGATAGTCGTCGACTCCCAGTTCCTTCCCGGCGCGGATGAGGACTTCATCGGTGAGGCCGGTCAGGAACACGAATGGAACCTCCGCGAGGTGCTCGAATTCACGGATCTTTTCGTAAAACGTGAAGCCGCCCATCGTCGAGGATTCGAGATTGATGTCGCAGAGAATCAGGTCGGGGGTCCAGCCGTCTTTGAGGACGGAGAACGCATCGTCGGATGTGGAAAACGTCTGGACATCATGGCCGCCGCTCTCGATGGTCTCACCGATAATCTCGAGAAGCTTGACATCGTCGTCGATCACGAGAATGCTCGTCTGCTTTTTCTCGGCGGGTTTGGGCCTTTCGGATACGATGCGGGCCTTTATTGCCTCATGTTCGTCCAGCGAGATCCGCAGGCGCTTCCTCAGATTGGAGAGAAGCGCGTCCGTCCCCGGGGCGCTGATCCCGCCGGTCCAGTTTTTCTTGAATGCGGCGGTGTAATATTCCATCCGGACCTCTTTCTCCAGCCGGTCGTGGTCCGTCTGCTCGATCGCGAGAGATGTCCTGAGCTCACGCAGCTGTCGCTCCTCGTCTTCCGTGGCGACTCCGTCGGCCCAAGCCGTGCGCAGCAAGCGCCGGTAGATATCGAATGCATCCGCCCGCGCCGGAGCAGGCGAAGGAACAGCCACCACTTTTGGGGCGGCCGCAGCAGCTTTTCGCAGTTCCTCGTCCGCCCGGAGACGGTCGGCGATGATCGCTTTCTGGCGTTCTTCATTCAGCTTGTGCAGCGCCTCCGCCCGAAGCCGCTCCTCTTCCGCATTCTTCTTCGCATTCTCCTCCGCAACTTTCCGGGCTTCGGCATTCTTCCTTTCCTGCTCCTCGAGCTGATGGATGCGCTCTTCGTAGGCGATGGCGTAAATATTCCGCGGGTCGAGTTGTTTCGCGTTCCCGATTTCGGCCATCGCCTGCGGGATGTCCCCCTTCTTCAAATGCGCGTCGACGCGCTTGAGGATCTCGCTGACCTGCTTCTTTACCTCGTCTCGTGGGGTTAGATCTGACATCGCCGGGAATATGTTATCGAAGCCTGGACGGTTTTCCACTCGGTGCTTCCCGATGCTTTCGTTGACCGGAAGAGGGACATCGATGAGCTCGAGCACGTTCCACAAAAATCATTCCATCTTTTTGGAAAACTCCTGCGCATCGAAATCAAGCAGTGCGCTTGGTTTTGAGCGGATGGACACACGTCCGGGCGGGCCATGGATGGTGAATTTGTAGAAATGTCAGGCGTTGAGACCAATTCCTCCGCGCGGTGCGCAGCACGTCGTGAATCCGGAAGGCGAAATCGACAGGAACAAACCCAAGTTATGCAACAAACGACGGAGATGCAAGGTGGAGCGGGAGGTTCAGAGGCTTTTGATCACTTTGACGACACGCCAGACAAAAGTCACATCTTTCTTCCGCACGACCATCGGCTCGTATTCGGGGTTGAGGGGAATGAGGTGGATGAACTGGTCCTCGAGGCGAACGAGTTTTACGGTGTCCTCTTCTTCCACGCGCACGACGCAGATGTCGCCGCTTCGCGCCTCGCGCTTGGGGCTTACAACGATGATGTCGCCGTTCTCGATGCGAGGTGCCATGCTGTTTCCCTTCACTTCCAGGGCGAACGCGCTGGAGTCCCGGACGTCGTCCACGGTGATGTACTTCTCGACGTAATCGGGGTGGAACGTCAAGCCGGGGGTACCGGCGGGGACGGACGAGAGGAGCGGGAGCGGGACGAGGTCGATTTTTTTCAGCCGGCCGGGATGAAGGGGGAGGATATTCGGCTTTTGGTGCGACGGGGAATACACGTCGCCCTCACCGGAGAGGAGCCATTGCGCGGAAACGCCTGTGACTTTTGCAATGCGGAGCAGGAAGTTGCTGTCCGGGACCTGGTCTCCTTTTTCCCAACGCTGGACCGTCCGTGAGGCGACATCGATGCGTGCTGCGAGGGCTGCCTGGTCGAGCTCGCGCCGGACCCGGGCCTCACGAATCCGGGCTGCGAGAGAGACTTTCATGGAATGGCCTCGGACATTTTTGACATGGAGCGTGTGTGGAGATGACAAATTTGTCGTATCGTAAACCTACCGATTTTTCCCGCCTCTGTCAAGACAAAAAAAAGGGCCGCATCGGCGGCCCTCGACGGAAACGCCGGCATGCTACTCCTTCGGCCTCTGGAACGCCTCCGCGGCGACACCGGCGTTGATTTTGACCGTGCTCACGAGCATCTCAATCGCCTTCTTGCCGTTTGAAAAAGTCTCCATCTTGTGCGCAAGCTTGATCCCCCCTTCATCGCGGTAGTCGCTGAAGAATTCTTCGATATCTCCGGGACCCGCCTGAGTCCGGCCTCTCGAAATGGTTTTCGCAAGGAGCCCTGTCTGGTTGTCGATGTACCAGCGCGCGACCGCCCCCGTGGCGACATGCTTCACGATGACCACGCTCACCGGCTTATCGTCCACCTTGTCGTCCTTGAAATAATAGATCGCGTAGGCGGGCTTGTCGAGCGACTGAAGGACGTTCATCGGATTGAGCGCCGCCTGTTTCATCATTTCTTCCGCCTGGGACGCCGGCAGGTCCTGCATGCCCATCGGTGTGTTCACCCATCCGTTTTTCCCGTCGTACACCATCGTCATCTCACCCATCATCATCGAAGATTTATTGATGATTTTGTCCGGCAGGACGCTCGTCACCTCCGACTGCATCTCGATATCCCCCATCGGCGTTCCGAGGACCGTCACCTTGCCGGACTCCATGACGTCCTTCACCGTGAGAATCTTCGGTCCCCCCATGGTGTCGAACAGGTGCTTCACCAGATCCATTCCTTTGCCGGTTGTCGCAGGCGTCGGGTCCGGAATTTTCTCCGGCGCTGCCGGGATCGCGATGTCGATCGTCCTGACCGTGCCGAGCGTGCTCAACGCCTCGTCGAAGTCTGCTTCCTTGCCGACCACGAGTATCGCCATCGCGTCGGGGTTCCAGCGCTTCTTGATCGCATCGTTGACCATCTCCCTCGTCGTCTGCACGACGTCGTGCTGCTGCTTTTGTACGAAGTCTTTTGGGTATCCGTAGTAGTCGAGTGTCATGATTTCGTTGATGACTTTCCCTTTCGTGTCGTATTCGAACACAAACGAATTCAGGTAGCTGTCCTTTGCGAATTTCAGCTCATCGTCCGTGATTCCGTCTTTTACGACTTCATGGAGTTCTTTGAGAATCGATTGTACCATCTTGACCGTCGTGGCGGATTTCGTCGAGCCGCCAAGGCGGAACAATCCCGCATGATCGTAATCCTCTCCCCAGCTGCTGAAAACGGAATACGCCAGTCCCTGTTCGGAGCGGACGTGTTTGAAGAGGCGCGACGCGAATCCGCCGCCGAACGCATCGTCTGCGAGGTTGAGCGGGGCGCTGTCGGAATCGTCGAGCCGCCCGCCGATTTGTCCGATGTAGATCTGCGATTGATTCACATCGTCCTTCTTTATAAAGTTGACGCTCCGCGGTGTCGCCTTTCGAACTGCCGGCAGCGGGGGAAGCTCGACGGCTTGTCTGGGCCAGGAACTGAAGACCGAATCGACCTTTGCGCGCATTTCTTTCGTGTTGAAGTCTCCCCACAAGGCGATGATGGTGTTGTTCGGCACGAAATACTTCCTGTGGAAATCGACCATATCCTGTTTCGTGATGTTCTCGATGGTTTCGTACTCGGTCAGCCGTGCGTACGGATTGTCGGCCCCGTAGACCAGCCGGTTAAACTCCCGGCTCGCGATGGCGCCGACCTGGTCATTCCGTCGGGCGATCGACGTCCGCGCGGCGATTTTTGCGAGCTCGATCTTCCCGTCGCCGAAGGCCGGATTCCGCAGCACATCCGAGAGGACGTCGAGTCCCAGGTCGATGTCTTCCTTCAACACCGAGAGACGCGCTCCCCCCGATGACGTTCCGATGAACGTCTCCACCGAAGCGCCGACCCTCTCGAGCATCTCGTCGATCTCATCTCCCGTCCTGCTTGTCGTGCCCCCCGTGCGCATCACCTGTCCGGTCAGCGAGGCGAGTCCGACCTTGTCCGCCGGCTCGAATCGCGAACCGGTCTTCACCATGACGGAGGCGTTGATGACCGGGAAGTCATGGTCTTCCAGAAGATAGACGACCATCCCGTTCGCCAGCTCGAACCGGGACGGCTCGGGAATCTGAACTGAACGGAGCGGCGGATAATGGAGTTTTTTGTACTGCAGCGGTTTCGCCGTTTGCGCCGGACAGAGCGCGAACGCGGCGATAAGCAAAATAGCGGCGGAAAAATACTTTGGCGATCTCATACGGTTCTCCTTTTCGGCATCCGTGCCGTCCTGACGATGTTAGTGCTTGACCGGCTCGATGGTGCCGACGGTCCGGTTGGAATTCCGAAAAACTTCGTTTGCGACGCGCTTCACATCCTGCGCCGTGACCGCGTTCAGCCGGTCGAGCTGGCCGAACAACTCGCGCCACCCGCCGCCCACTTTTTCGTAGAAGGTCAGCTGTGACGCCATGCCGGAATTCGATGCAAGCGTGCGGATAAGGTTGACGCGCGCCCGGGTCTTGACGGCTTTCAGGTCATCGTCGGAGACCAGGGTTTGCTTGAGCGAGTCAAGTTGCCCGTCGATGGCCGCCTGACAAGAATCGTTCGTTTTCCCCTGGGCGGCGACGGCAAAGAACATGAAGAGGTTTGGATACTTTTGGCCGGGGAAGCCCGAGAATCCCTGCACGGCTACGGCGACCTTCCTGTCGCGGACGAGCGAGCGGTAGAGCCGCGATGTCCGGCCCGAGCTGAGGAGGTCGGAGATGACGTCATAGACCGCGTCGTCCGGGTCCGTCGCGGAGCCCTTCTTGTATCCGATGAGAAGAATGGGCTGGGATTGCTCGTGGAGCGTGACGCGCCGCTCGCTGACCTGCGGCGGCTCGACGGTACGCACCGGGTCGGTTTTCGGGCCCGGGGCGAGGCGACCGAAGTAAACTTCCGCCAGCCGCTTCACCTCGCCGGGGTCGACGTCTCCGACGATCGCCATGACCATGTTAGAAGGCACATAGTATTTCTTGTAAAATGCCTCGGCTTCCGCGCGCGAAATTCCCTGCAGGTCGGACATGTGCCCGATGACCGGTTCCCGATAGGGATGCGCCTTGAATGCGACCGACAGGAATTCCTCCAGGAGCTTTCCGATGGGATTACTCTCGGTCCTTAACCGCCGCTCTTCCATGACGACATCCTTTTCTTTATAGAAGTCGCGGATGACCGGGTCGACGAAGCGGTCGGATGTGAGGGAGAACCAGAGCTCGAGCTTGTTGGACGGAAGGCTGAAAAAATACTGGGTCGCTTCAGCGTTCGTCGTTGCGTTCAATCCGACGCCTCCGTTTTGCTCGATCGCCTGTCCGAATTCGTTGGACACGACATAATTCGAGGCGCTGTCCTGCATCGCCTCAAAGTCTTTCTTCAGAATCGAAAGTCTTGCGGAGTCGGGTTTCGGTTTCGTTTCTTCCCCCCGCATTGCGGCCCACGACTTGTCGACCGCGTCGAGCCACACCTTCTCTTTCTTATAGTTCTTCGTTCCGATGGTCGTCGTTCCCTTGAACGCGATATGCTCGAAAATGTGGGCCATGCCGGTGATGCCGCGGCTCTCGTTCACGGCGCCGATGTCAACGTACGTGTGGAACGAGACGACGGGTGCCTCATGGCGGGGCAGGACGAGGAATTTCATACCGTTCTTCAGGGAAAACTCGACAACCTGTTTTTCGATGTCGCGAAAGCCGTTCTGCGCGGACGAGAGAGAAAAGGAAGTACATGCGATCAGGGAGAGAAAAATTTTTTTCATCACTGCTCCTCAGGGACGGGAACTCTGTTGATGGTGAGATTCAATACAGGAGATGCGGAAAAAAGACGCGGAAGAAGGTACGATTAAGAAGGGGAAAGGTCAAAAAGCGGCAGTGGTCGGTAGTGTCCTATTTCCAAGCAACCGTCACCCCGAACTTTGGGCCGAAGGCCCATCAGCCACTGGCTGAGGTTCGGGGTCTGTGAACGTCAGATGCTGAAACGAGTTCAGCATGACGCTTCCTTAATACGTTGGAGCCCGCTGAATTGAGGACACTACTCAGTGGTCTGATGGCGGTGAGCTGTGAGCGTTTAGCGGTCAGCGGTAAGAGCCGAACTCTTTGAACTCGAAACTTGCAACTGAAAACTCAACAATCCAAGTCTCCTCCCCGATCCACATTGGGCGACTGAAAATCGAAAATTGTCCCTCCCGTTCCCCGATCACCAAATTCGTTGCTCCGTTTCGTCCCCACCGGACTGCGGCCGGCGTCGCGGGAAATTGTACGCGGTCACGAATGAACCGGAGGCGCCGGGGCCTTCGTACGGCGCGCGGCGAGAATGGTAGTCACGCGCTCATAAAAATCGGCATACTCGTCGGGAGACTGTGCCACGACGGCGAGCCGCGAACGGAAAACTGCGGGGTCTATGCCTGCCGCGGCAAATGTGTCGCCGATGCGCTTGTCGTATTCCTGCCGGGAAAACGACGAATCGGTGTGCGCATATTCCTGGTTGAGGAGAAGCACCTTGACGTACAGCTCGGCGAGCGCCTGGTTCGTTGGGGGGGCGGGGCGGCATCCGGCCGGGGCAAGAAAAATAACAATCAAAAAATAAAAAGGAAAAAATGCCTGCCGGGCACGCATGCACGAAAGTACGAAACCGTTTGGTGCAAGGCAAGGATGTTGCAATCCAGTCGGTCATCGAGTATATTATTTCGCCACAGCGTCCCGACATCGGTCACATCCCTCATCCCGTAGGAGCTCCGACATGAAAATTTCGCTGCTGCTCGTTTTCCTGTTCTCCATCCCGCTTTGTTACGGCGAAGACGATCCTCGCCTGAAGAATGCGTCGCGCGAGGAGCACGGGGGTTGGATCTATCTTCATCTCGAGGGAACGCCCGGCGAGGTCGGATTCCAGCACGGCTTTCTTCTCTCGGACGAAATCGACGATGCGCTGAAGATGTTCGCGTATTATCTGAAGGGGAATACGCAAAAGGACTGGACATTTTACCGTGAAGCGGCCCAGCGGATGTACTGGCCGAAGCTCGACAAGGAGTATCAGGAGGAGATCGCCGGAATTGCCGAGGGCCTGCGGGCCAAGGGAAAGCAGTACGACAAGATCGATATCACCGCGATGAACGGATGGATGGAGCTGGCGTGGTACTATCTCCCCGCGCTCGCGGAGAAAGAAAAAGCCGGCTCGGGCAATAACAAAGCTCCGGGCAACTGCAGCGCGTTCATCGCGACCGGGCATTACACCGAAGACGGGCAGATCGTCATGGGGCACAATTCGTGGGTCGAATACATCGTCGGAGAGCGCTGGAACATCATCGCCGACATCGTCCCCGCCAAGGGGCACCACATTTTGATGGATTCGTTTCCCGGCTTCATTCACAGCGGAGACGATTTTGCGGTCAACGACGCGGGTATTCTCAATACCGAGACGACGATCACGCAATTCAAAGGGTTCGATGAAACGGGAATTCCGGAGTTCATGCGCGCGCGCAAGGCGACGCAGTATGCGGAATCGATCGACGACTTCGTCCGGATCATGACGGGCGGGAACAACGGCGGATACGCAAACACCTGGCTCGTGGGAGACATCCGCAAAAACGAGATCGGCAAACTGGACCTCGGACTGAAACATCACAGACTCTGGCGGACGAACGACGGCGTCTTCGTCGGCTCGAATTTTGGGACCGACTCGGCCATGGTCGCGGAAGAAACGACCTTCGACACGAACGATCGTACCAACTCGCCGAATGCGAGAAAAATCCGATGGGAGCAGATTGTCGAGCAGAAAAAAGGGAGCGTGAACCTGGAGGTTGCAAAGATGTTCGAGGGGGACCATATCGATGCGCTGGAAGGAAAAGTGGAGAACAACCGTTGCGTCATCTGCGGGCACATCGACGAGGACCCGCACGGTGCGCCGGAGTTCGGCTGGGGGGCGTATTATCCCGCCGGCTCGGTAAACGGCAAGGTGACAACTGCCGCTCTCGCCCGCCAGATGAAAATCTGGGCGCGGATGGGGCATCCGTGCGGCCAGGACTTCATCGCTGCTCCGTACTTCAAGGCACATCCGGAATATGCGTGGCAGGCGAAGTTCCTGCATGATATGAAGAGCGGGGAATGGACAATGTTCGCAGGAAAACCGTGACACTGGGTAACTGGGAGAGTTGGTAACTGGGTAATTGATGTAGGTCTCAATCAAGGGGGAACATGAGATCCGAGGAGCTCGTCGGGAGAACGAAGCGGAATGCCATTGCCATTGTGCGCCTTGTCGAGACACTTCAGAAGGGGATGGTAACAGACGTCTTGACTCGACAACTCATCAGGTCGTCGTGCTCTGTCGCAGCAAATTATCGCGCAGCGTGTCGTGCCCGTTCCAAGGCGGACTTCACCAATAAGATTGGGTTAGTTGAAGAGGAAGCAGACGAAACCATCTTCTGGCTGGAGATGTTGGTTGAATCCGGAAGGATTGGAATAAGAGAACTTGGATCAATTATTGAGGAGTCCAGGCAACTTGCAGCCATCTTTGCCGCCTCACACAAGACTGCGCGGCTGAATAGATAAATCGGCCTGCAAACTCTCCGACCTCCCAATTACCCAGTTACTCAATTACCCAATTACCCAGTCACCCAGTTACTCAATTACCACATTACCCAGTTATCCAATTACCCAATTTCCCAATTTCCCCGTGTCTTACATCCTGACCTCCGACCTTCGCCCTTCCGGCGACCAGCCGGATGCGATTCAACAGCTCGTCGAAGGTCTCACGCGTGGAGACCCATACCAGACCCTCCTCGGCGTGACCGGCAGCGGAAAGACGTTCACGATCTCAAATGTCATCACGCACATCGACAAGCCGGTGCTCGTCCTGTCTCACAACAAGACGCTTGCGGCACAATTGTATGCGGAGTTCAAAAGTTTCTTCCCGAAAAACAGGGTTGAGTTCTTCATCAGCTACTACGACTATTATCAGCCCGAGGCATACGTCCCCAGCTCGGATACGTACATCGCAAAAGATTCGTCGGTGAACGAGGAGATCGACCGCCTCCGGCTCCGCGCGACGAGCGCGCTCTTGAGCGGAGATCCGAACGTTATCGTGGTGGCCTCCGTCAGCTGCATCTACGGCATCGGCGCGCCGGATGACTGGAAGGGACAGACGCTCGCGTTGAAGAAGCATCAAAAGATCGGCCGGCAGACGGTGCTGAAGCAGCTGCTCGACCTTTTGTACACGCGCAACGATTACGAATTTGTGCGGGGAACATTCCGGGTGAGAGGGGATGTGGTCGAAGTGATCCCGGGCTATGAGAACGAGGAGGCAATCCGGATCGAATTCTTCGGAGACGAGGTCGAGAAGCTATCCATCATCAATAAAGTCGACGGACGCATTCTCGGCGAGACGGATTTTGAGATGGTGTATCCTGCAAAACAATTCATAACGACGCGCGAATCGATCGAGCGGGCGATGGAAGGAATTACGAAGGAGCTTGCGGAGAGGACGGCGGAGCTGCGGTCGCTCGGAAAATTCGTGGAAGCCCAGCGCCTTGAACAGCGGACGAGATTCGATTTGGAGATGATGCGGGAGGTGGGATATTGTTCGGGCATCGAGAATTACTCGCGCCATCTCGCGGGACGGGCGCCGGGGTCCCGGCCGTACTGCCTCCTCGACTATTTTCCCAGGGACTATCTCACGGTCATCGATGAATCGCACGCAACCGTCCCGCAGATCGGCGCGATGTACGCCGGCGACCGTTCGCGCAAAACGACGCTTGTCGAGTACGGCTTTCGGCTTCCCTCGGCCCTCGACAACCGGCCGCTGACATTTGAAGAATGGGAGAAGATGACGAAGCAGGTCATTTTCGTGAGCGCGACGCCGGGTGAGTTCGAGCTTGAACATTGCAAGGGGGTCGTGGTCGAGCAGGTCATCCGGCCGACAGGACTGGTTGACCCGGAAGTGGAAGTGCGGCGGAGCGGAAATCAAATCGACGACCTCATCGCCGAGATCCGCACGCGAGCCGCCCGGAAAGAACGCACGCTCGTCACCACCCTGACGAAACGAATGGCCGAGGATCTAAGCGAGTACCTGGTCAACATCGGTATCAGGGTACGGTTCATCCATTCGGAAGTCGATGCGCTCGAACGCGTCGAAATTCTGCGCGACCTTCGATTGGGCGAATTCGACGTGCTCGTCGGGGTCAACCTTCTTCGTGAAGGACTCGACCTCCCGGAGGTTTCCCTCGTTGCGATCATCGACGCAGACAAGGAGGGATTCCTCCGTTCCGACCGTTCGCTCATTCAGACCGCCGGGCGCACGGCGCGGAACGTGAACGGCAAGGTGGTCCTGTACGCCGACACTCTCACCGGCTCGATGAAGAGGATGATCGACGAAACAAACCGGCGCCGGACGAAACAGCTTGCATACAACGAATTTCACGGAATTAAGCCCGAGACAATCTATAAGTCGGTCGAGGAAATTCTTGCGGCAACGGCCATCGCAGACATCAAGGCGAAACGCGAGGGTCAGTACGAACAAAAACCCGCCCTCGTCTCCGACACGGTCGTGAAGTATCTGACGAAGGATCAGAAACAGGATCTGTTGGCGGAACTGAAGGCGGAGATGGCGAGGGCCGCGAAGGAGCTGGAGTTCGAGCGAGCGGCGGAGCTGAGGGACGAAATCGAACGACTCGAGACCAAAAAATGACGAAGATGATTTTCAATTTGGCGGCTGGATGAACTCGATATCAAGCGTTGCTGCTGCAGTTCGCCGGCTCTTCCATTTAATTTTTACTTTTTAATTTTTCATTGCCCTCAGGACGTCTCAACCTCCATCTCCCCCCGCTCTTCTCCCAGCTCCTCGATTTTGTTTATCCGCCCGTTTGCCTCTCCTGCAATCGTCTCCTGGAAGACGGCAGCAGGAAGGTCTGTTCGGATTGCTGGTCGTCTATTCAAGTCGTGACGCGCGACCTGCCGCTGTACGAAGAAACCATGGGAAAGCTCGCCGATACCGGGGTCGTGGACGGGCTCGTGACGCTCTTCGTCTTTGAAAAAGGAAGCGCTCTTCAGAATATCGTCCACGCGCTCAAGTACCGCGGGATCGAATCGCTCGGCCGGGAGCTTGGCGTGCGGATTGGAAAACGGATGAAGATCTGGGGGGTGACGGGTGATGTTCTGATTCCGATTCCGCTGCATCGTGCCAAACTGCGCGAGCGGGGGTTCAATCAGTCGCGGCTCATTGCGGAGGGAATTTCGATCGAAACCGGGATCCCTTTATCGACGCGAATCGTGCGCCGGCGCAAATACACGGTGAGTCAAACCACGCTCAGTCTCGACGAGCGGGAAGCGAACGTGGCAGCGGCTTTCGAGGTTCCGCGAAAAAGAGTACCGGACGCTGCCGGCAGGACGTTCGTA
>DATJYV010000109.1:0-5632 GCA_035499415.1 Bacteroidota bacterium | reverse complement strand
CATGATCTGGCACTTTAATGGGGCGACGTGGAAAGACCTGAACGAGCACGCAGGCCAACCGCTCTACAGTATTGCCGTTTCGCAGAACCTGATCGTGGCTGTCGGAGTGGAAACGGCCATCGGTTTTGGAGCCGCATTGATCTATATGGGACGACGGCAGTAAAGGCCATTTCACTATTTCATCTCATGTCAGATCAGGAGGGGCGCCATGAAGCGAATAATCATCGTGGTGAGCATACTGTTGGTTGTTCTTCCAACAGTTCTCCCGTCCTCAATTCTCCCCGTAAACATTCGATGAAGTTTTTCACAGGGAATATGATGCGCTCTGTTTCCCTTCTGGCTTCTTCCTTCTTGCTCCTGCTACTCATCCCCTCCTGTCACAAGAACGAACCATGCACGACGTGTCCTCCAGGCGGGCCAGATACGACCAGCCACAGCTTTAACTTTACACAGTATACATTCGGTGGAACTGGCGGGTCGAGCTATTTTGATGACGTGGCGATTATTAATGACTCGCTCGCATATGCTGTGGGAGCAGTCTACCTGACAGACAGTCTCGGCAATCCGGATCCGAACGCGTACAACCTTGCAAAATGGAATGGAAATAACTGGCAATTGCTCCGAATAGAGTTTCTTACTTTCTGTGGTCAATCCGGCACGACTTCAGCCCCTGCTGAGGCAATCTGGTGTTTCAATGACTCTGACGTTTGGATTGCATCCTCGAACTCTCAAATCACAACGTGGAATGGCAAATCCCAAGGCGCAATCACGTGTTTGCCGGTCTCTGTCAGCAAACTGTGGGCAGTAAACAAGAATGCGGTTTACACAGTCGGACCTCTTGGCCAGATAGGATATTACGACGGCTCCACGTGGACGAAGCTTGAGAGCGGGACGACGGTGGACTTACAGGATGTGTGGGGAACGAGCGACGGTAAGACGGTCTGGGCCTGCGGTTATTCAATTGACCTTTCTCAGAGCTGTTTGCTTCAATTTAATGGAACAAGCTGGAAGAGTCTGTGGTCGAGACAGGGCGTCACAACCCCTCCCTACGGAAGTCTGGTATTGACCATCTGGTCGGGAGAGAAGAACCTGTATGTGGGAGCGGCTGGGATTTTCAGAAGCTCTGTTAGTGGAGGCGACAGTCCGCAGGAGATGATTCCTCTGGCCTATGTGCCCCACCGGATTCGGGGAAGCGCGGAGAACAACATTGCCGTCGCATCGGACGACGGAACAGTGTGGCATTATAACGGACTGACATGGTTTGAAGAACAAATGCCCGGGCTTTCCAAGCCGTTGTATTCCATTGCAGTCTCAGCGAACCTCGTCGTCGCGGTGGGCTTTGATGCGACGGGAACGGATGTGAAGGGAAGGATCCTCTTGGGGAGAAGGGAGTAGAATCAGCAGATGTTGAGCGGTGATGAGTGAGCTGCTGCCGAAGGTTCCGCGTGAACTGACTTCTGGTTAAGGCGAATGGAAACTAATCTCGTATCGCCCAGACAGGACGAAGAATATTCGGAGCAACGGTTCGTATTCGCGCGTAACTATTCTCTGCCGGGATTTATGTCAATCTCTTCCTCAGAAATCAAGATCGGCCGCTGTTCACAAGTAACACGCGTTTTGTTGGCTCTTTTCCGCTTTTGTTGATTATGCATGCAAATTCCCCTATCTTGCTCAACCAACGAATCAAACAACAACCTCAAAGGATTGATGCGACATCCCGTTGTCATTCTGTTTGCCGCACTCATTCTCTTCAGCTGCTCCACCGAGCAAGCGACCCGTCCTCCCGAACCCACTCATGATGTGAAATCCCCGGGGGCGACGCCGGTCGTTCACCGTCGCGATCAAAAATCCCCGCAGGTACTGAAGCCGGATACCGCATCCACCGCGCTGTCGGATCTCCAGCTCTCCGGAGAGGACACGACAATTCAGGCACCCGGTCAGCCCCTGGCCGCCGATTCCTCTTCGGAGGACGATGCCGTCATCGCCGAGAAGCTCGAACAGGCGCGACAGCATTATCTCTCCGCCCTCACCGCCCAAAGCGCCGGCGATACGAGTGTGTCGGAAATGGAATTCGAAACCTCGATCCAGATCCTCAACGAACTCAGCGACTTTCCCGGAATCGAAGAGAACAAGGACTTCGACGACCTGAGCCGGAGCGTTGTCGAGGATTACGAGAAATACATCGCGCAGATCGACAACCTCGGACCGTACGCCTCCCTGTTTGCCATGCGGGAGAAGCTCAACGAAGAAATCGAAAAGATCGACACGACCGGGCTCGTTATTCCGCGCAATGAGATCAAGGGAACGTCGATCCCTCTCCCCGTCAACGAATCCGTCGAGCGCAATATCGCCTTCTTCATGGGAAAGGGACGCGACCACATGGAGAAATGGCTGTATCTTTCCGGCAAGTATTTTCCCGTCATGAAGCGAATTTTTCGCGAGGAGTCCGTTCCGGAGGAGCTCGTCTACCTCTCGATGCCCGAGAGCGGCTTGCGGCCCGACGCGAAATCGTGGGTGCGCGCCGTCGGACTGTGGCAGTTCATGAAAGGTACCGGGTCGCTCTACGGACTCCGGTCGAATTGGTGGTACGATGAACGGCGGGACTTCGAAAAATCGACGCGCGCAGCGGCCCGGCATTTGAAGGATCTCTACGCGGAACTGGCAGATTGGAACCTGGTCCTCGGCGCCTACAACGCAGGGGCCGGGCGGATCTTCCGGGCGATTCGGCGGAGCGGCTCAACCGATTATTGGTCGCTCCGGAAGTACCTTCCGCGACAAACGAGGAACTACATTCCGCAATTCATCGCCGTTGTCCGCATCGGCATGGAACCCGCGAGTTACGGATTCGACCGCAAGGAAGTGGCGGACTCGCTGCGCTACGAGTATGTGGAAGTGAACGATTGCGTCGACCTCCGGGTGCTTGCGCAATGCGCCGGTACGACCGTCGATTCGATCCGCGAGCTGAACCCGGAGCTGTTGCAATGGTGCACGCCGCCGGGAGTCAAGGGGTATCGTCTGCGCGTCCCCGTCGGTACGTCTGAGACATTCGCACAAAATTACGCCAAGATCCCGGACGACCAGAAACGGGACTGGACCCTCCACGTGGTGAAGAGGGGGGAGACCCTCTCAACCATCGCAAGCAAGTACGGCATGAGCACGGCGTTTCTGAAGGAACTCAACACCGTTCGCAATGAGCGGCGGCTTTCGGTGGGTTCGACAATTGCCATTCCGATTCCCCGGGACATGGTGGACCGTGCGAAAGTGCCGTTCGACTACAACCCGCAGGTCAAACGAATCGATTTTGGTGCGGTCAAGTCGTACGTCGCGCGCAGAGACCGGGTCCGGTCAGCGGGTGGCTCGTCGTGGAGACAGCCGAGCGGACGGGCGAAGTTTGTCTATCATGTGAAACGGGGGGACACGATCGGCCACATTGCAGAGTGGTACGGCGTCCGGGCGAGCGATATACGCAACTGGAACGATATCGAGTACGGGAGTTTCATCCACGGCGGACAGAAGATCGTGGTCTGGGCAGATCCCAAAAAGAAGGACCTTTTCTCCCGGATTGATTCGATGACGTTTGCGGAGAAGCAGGCGATCGCCTCGGGCGAGTCGACCCCGAGCGTTCAGGAATCGACCGCGCAACTTGTCGCACGAGCCGAGGTCGGTCAGAACTGGAAACAGCACGTCGTAAAGTCGGGTGAAAGTCTGGCGGTTATTGCCAAGAAATACGGGGTCAGTATCGCAGACCTTAAGAGCTGGAACGGCCTGCGCAAGAACCGCATTGCGGTGGGCCAGGTTCTCGAAATCTACGCGACGCCGGATGAACGGATGAAGCTGATCAGCACGGCAGTCGTTGGTCCTGTGCCGCCGGCATTGCCGGATGTAGCTCCGGCCAGGAAGGCGCAGGAAACGCATGTCGTACGCAAGGGGGAGACTCTCTACGACATCGCGAGGGCGTATCAGATCGAAACGAAGAAGCTCAAGCTTTTCAACAATCTCCGCTCCAACCGGATCACCGTGGGGCAGGTGCTCAAAATCCCATCATCAACCCAATCCGATAACCTGTTCTTTCACAAGGTAAGGCGCGGCGATACGCTTTGGAAAATTTCGAAAAAGTACGGCGTTACGCTCGAAGACATCCAGCGTCACAACGACCTGGCGGAAGGGCTGCGGGTCGGAGCTCAACTGGCTATCCCCCTCAAGTAATCTTCGCTCAAATCTTCTTCCTGCAAGAACCGTTCGAGCCGCACCGTCAGCGGTAGTCGCACACCAAAAGCCCTCAGCGCTCCAGCTCGACCCAATAACTCCGGTCTTGCCCCGTCGAAGACGAGTCTTCCAGCGTGGAGCACAAGGAATCGATCCGCGAACGGGAGAAAGAAGTCGAGATCATGGGTCGCAATCAGGATCGACTTGCCGGCCGAGAGGAGGGTTCGGAAGACACCAGCCAGTCTAGGACGCTCGCGTTGCGACAGCCCGGATGTCGGCTCATCGAACGCCAGCGTCATCGTATCCATCGCAACGGCGGATGCGACGGTCAGCAGGCGGCGTTGAGCTGCGTTCAGGTCGTACGGATGACGTTCGGCCGCGGACGCGAGCCCGACGGATTCCATCGCCCTCTCTGCAAGCAAATCGCTTTGCGGACGACCGAGGTTCCGTGGTCCGAACTCCACCTCCGTCCGCACGCGCGAAGAAAAGATCTGGTCCGCGGGATTCTGGAACGTCACCGCGACCCTCGCCGCGAGCTCCGCCGTGCTCGTGCCGGCCGTGTCATCCCCGTCAATCCGCACTCGCCCCGATGCCGGTCGAATAATTCCGATAAGAAGCTTCAGGAGAGTACTTTTGCCGGCACCGTTCTCTCCCAGCACGGCCGTCATGCGTCCGTCTGTCAGCAGGTACGAAATGTCGCTTAACGCAGCTCGATGCGCGCGAGGATAGGTGAACGATACGTTTTGAAACTCAATGCTCACGTGCAACTCCATCTGTTTAACAATCGTATTGCTTTGGCGTTGTGATGTTGCGAGGAGACTCGGAGCCGCTCGCGAATGGCGATCCACGAATCGGCCGTGATCAGATTTCGATATGCTTCGGCTTCGTTCCAGAGAGACGTCGAAGGGCCCGCGTATGTCGCACGTCCCGCATCGAGGATGAGCACGTTCTCCGAAAGAAGGAGCGCCGCCTCGATACCGCAGTCCGAGAACAGGATGGTGGTCGACGGTTTGAGCGAGCGAAGTGTGCGGAGGAGCGATGTGTACGCCTGCGCGTCCAGGCCTGCGAACGGTTCATCGAGCAGCAGTACGTCGGGGGTGCCGGCGATGGCGGCGGCCAGGGCCGCCCGATGAAGCTCGCCCCCCGAGAGTTCGCGGACATCGCGGTCAAGCAAATGTGCGATGCCCAGACTGGATGCGACGGACGAAATCTGGCGGCTCCGTTCGTTGCCGACCGTCGACGATACTTGCATGGAAAAGTCGATCTCCTCGTACACCGTTTTTTTGAACCCGGATATCTGGAGCGACGCCTGTTGCATCGTCATCGACACGCGCGGGGGCGCAGCGCTTCGCAAAAAAGGAGGGTACTCCGTCGACCCAACCCGAACCGTTCCCGCACTGAAGCCGCGAGGATGGATTCGGCCGAG
>DATJYV010000108.1:0-6271 GCA_035499415.1 Bacteroidota bacterium | reverse complement strand
TGGACACTGACACCGTTGACATCGCAATTTTCCGTAAGTCGTTAATGCTTGGGCTTCGTCACGCCGGCTTCCAATCGCCGAACCAGAGAAATCCAGTTTTCGACATGACTTTCGAGGGTGAACTCGGCCAGATATTTATTTCGATTGTACTCACCCATGGATAATCTCTTTTGCGGGTCCTGAATCAGGATTTCCAATTTGTCTGCGAGATCGTCTACATCCTCTTTCTTCGCCAGGAAACCACCGAGCCCGTCCTCCACCGCTTCAGATGCACCAGCAAAGTTGGTTGTGACAATGGGGAGTCCGCTTCTCATCGCTTCCAGATTCACAATGCCGAACGACTCATATGGATAGTATGTCGGGAAGCAAAAAATGTCGGTCTCGGACAGTGCAGCTATTTTTTTATCCCCGTATACGCCTCCGAGGTATTTTATTCTTGTCGGGAACCCGGTACTCGCAAAAACGCCCTTGATCTCGTCCAGAGGCGAGTTCTTCGCTGGGCCTCCATAAAAATTTACAATCACGTTTTGATGCCGTTCGCAGAGTCGGATCGATGCTTCGACCAGCACTTTCCACCCCTTTGTCAAATCCATATTCGACAGATAGGTAATTGTGACGTGCCCGGAATGCAAACCCGAACGCGTGATATTCACCCTTGAAATACCATAGTGAATCGGATGAATTCGGCTCGTGTCGATGAAAAATTGATAATTCTCCGATGGAAGAGCTCTCGTGACCGGGATAGTGCAGAACGCTGTTTTCATGACGAACTCGATGAAACGCCTGAAGAACGATGATGACCGGTCATGGATATCTTTCAATCCGTTTCCATGACACCAGAGAAGGACCCTTTTTCTCATGATTCGCCCGGCGACGACAATGAAGACCGAATCCTTCAGGAAGGATAGCCTGTTGAATGCAGGACAAATGATGATATACGATGGATTGAACGTCAGGATATTCCAAATCAATTGAGCGAGGTAATTGGAAACCAACAAGATCTTTCGTGTCGTCAGTCGATCGATCTCACTAATCTGCGTGGCGAATTGGGCGTTGATATGTCTCACATCGAATTCCTCGGAGAATTTCGACTGCAGGAGCTGGCGTACGGCAACGCTCGTCCCGTGTGTGGGAGGGGGAGTTCCGGCAAACATCGTAATCCTTAATCTCATAGAAGCGCTTTCCACCTGCCAACGACCATTATTCGACCATACGTTTGGGAGTTCGCTTCAGGCCGGGGCCGCGGTCAGAAGTGAGCCCTGGTCTGTTGACACCTCCGCCCTATGAAGTACCGCAAATACGATGATTATTTGCAGCGCGGCATATTTGTAGAACCCGTTGATGCTCGCCGCCGACAAGATCAGGAAATAGAGGACGAGAATATTCCGGAAGTGCACAATTTTCGACAGCGAGAAGAGATATAAAGCCAGACCAAGGAGGCCGAAGCAGTAGACAATTTGAATGAAGTCGTTGTGCATCCACAATCCATTGTGAAACTTGCGAAGGTTCGCTT
This sequence comes from Bacteroidota bacterium, assembly GCA_035499415.1. Taxonomy (GTDB): domain Bacteria; phylum Bacteroidota; class Ignavibacteria; order UBA10030; family UBA10030; genus DATJYV01. The sequence goes on along the minus strand of DATJYV010000108.1, from coordinate 4,758 downwards.
CCTGGGCAGCCATCGGCCCGCGGCCGAGAATCGTCTCGCGACTTGCAAGACCCGATTGTCTCATGTCCGCAAATGCCGCTGTCCAGAGGACGAGCCTTCCAGCGGTGAATTCTATGGTTTGTGAGTCGGGGCGGTAGAGAGAGAAGGCGGTAAGCCTGGAGTTCTCAAATGTCGCCAGAGCCGAATCCAGAGGGGCGATGAACTGCCGCAAGATCGTGATGACCAAAAAAACGACGCAGAGAAATACCGCGAGTCTGGAAAGGATTGGGAGAAGACGTTTCTGCTTCTGGACAATGTGGATTAGGAGCGTGCCAAAGAGAATCACAAGCCCTGTGCGCGTTCCGGAGACCAGGCTTGATAAGAAGATCGGCAGGGCAACCGCCAACGAGTATCGCCTCATGAGATAGTAGCCCAGAACCACCGCGTAATAGGCGTATGCATGACCGATAATGAATCCGTTGCTCCATTCTCTCCGAGTCGTAATACTTTCTGTAGTCCTTTGAAGTGTTATCCCCTTGAATGCATAGACGGAAATCAAGTACATGAGGGCAAACGAGTACGCAAAATAAAGGAAAAAACGGTCGTATTTTTGCAGTTCGTCGGTCTCAATCTCATGTCGGGAGAAGAAATCCAGCGCCGCACATGCCAACACAAAAGTCACGACTTCGCGTGCGTTGTTGTTGAGCGCACCATGAAACAAGGTGGAGTACAGAGCGAAATAGACAAGCAGAAACAAAATGAATTTGCGGTCTGTCTTCGTGATGGCGAGAAGTACCAAGAATGCGGTCAAATGAACGTACGAACCTACATCGATCCCTTTCCCCTCGAGGAATTGATTGACAAGGAACGTGACAACAGCATCGACGGGAGCGAGCAGGAATAACAGAATGACGCGATTGAATTTCACCGTCTCCGGGGTCATCGGGACGGACCGAAATCAAACCCCTGCTCCATCCTCTTGAATCGCATGAGCAGAATTTCCTGAATGGTTTTGATGATCACGGCGTAGTAGAGCGCCCGAATCGAGAAGATTTGCGCGTCGTCATGCGGGATTGAATAGACGATCCTCTCTCGTAACTTCTTGTTCGCGATCTGACGCGCGATTTCCTTGTCATCCCCGTTCTCTCCGAAAAGCGCAAGCGTCGTCCTCAATTGTTCCTCGATATGCTCTCCCGAAATTCCCACTTTGCTCTTGATGATTGCATACAACGGTTTGTCGATAAACCCAAAGTTCATCCCAAGGCTTCGCATTTTTTTCCAGAGAGCGGTATCCTCGTTGTGCGCAACCTTTTGATAGCCGCCCGCCCTGAGGACGTCGTCTTTGCGATAGATCAGCGACGGATGCGAGAAGAGAGTTTTGTTCTCGTCAATCGACTTGTTCATATTTTTAATGCTGCGGAGCGGATACAACGCCCGAACTCTGTATTCTTCGTCCAGGACGTAATTTTTCGTGAAGATGCAGCTCAGGCCGGTGTTTCGGTCCATCGCCGATCTGAGGGCTTCAATTCGTTCGCGGTGCGAAAGGTCACCCCCATCGTGTCGAACAATGAGTCTGCCGCGGCACTGCTCCAGGCCGACATTTAGAGTGTCAACGATGCCGGAGTGTCGTTTTTCAAAGACTTTGACCCGCGGGTCGTTCTGACTGAACTGATGCAGGATTTCGCGTGTATCGTCGTCCGACCCGTCGTCTACTGCAATAAGCTCGAAATTCGAATAGGTTTGGTTCAGAATGCTCTTAATCGATTTTCGGAGAGACTCTCCCCCGTTGTAGACCGGAAGCAAAATCGAGATTCTCTCACTCTCGAACGTTTTCATTTCGAGAGCAGATTCAAGAGTTCCAGCGGTTCCTGCCGTGCCGAACGGACATAGAATGGTTCTCCTGCTCCAAATGTTCTTCGTTCTGTCGGATTGCCCATGAAGTCGTACACCGCAACTCCCTCGATCTTAATCGATCTTGAGCTATCAGACCAGACAACCGCCAATGCACCAACATCGGTCCGAAAAACGCTGACGGAAAGTCCGTTTTTCCTGACTGCATCTACTGCAACGGCGTTGCCAAGAAATTCCTGGAGAGCGCTGTACGCCAACATCGTCGGTTTCGGCCGACCGTCGTTATCCATCAACATATATGAGGCGGTCGAGAGTGTGGAAAAGAACGGCCTCACTCCTTTCGGATAACCGGCGAAATAATAACAAATATCCCTGACACCGGCCGAAAACATTTCGACGATCCCCTTCACCAGAGTTGAAGAGGATTCAAACGCGCCGACCGCAGGCCCGTCGCTGGGAATCCACGCCGCGAACGGAAGACCCTTCGTGCCTCCTTCCGTCATGTAAAGCGGCTTCTCCACACCGTGAGATTTCATGATGTTTATGTACCAGTTCGCGAAGCTCGCCAGCGGTGTCAAATCGGTGGACGGAGTTATCGCCGTCATGTCCGTATTCCAATAAATATGGTACGCCATTGCGTCCATGTATTTCAGGCCGTCGTTTGCGACAACTGCCTCTGCCCACTGCTGAGCGGCAGGAACGAAGCATCCGCCGAGAACCGTGCAATTCGGGTCCGCCTTTTTTGCCGCGCGATATGCGATGGACAGGATCCTCACATAATCCTGCGGCGTTCCAAGGAAAAAGTTCTGACCGGCGGGCTCGTTCCAGATTTCCCACTGATGGATGGAACGCTTGTAATGATCGACAGTCCTGTACACATACTGTTCCCATTCCGAATCGTCCCGCGGGAGGGCATTCGTTCTTCCCCCGAACTCCTGACGGCCGGGTCCGGTTCTTCCCGCCCACCCGGGGGTCAATCCCAACGTGGCGATGAATTCAAAGCCGTGCGAGCGGAGTGAATCGATGTCCGCATCGAACCACACGTAGTTCCCCTTCTTCGGTTCGGCGACGTACCATTCACAATAGTTCGCAAAATCGTGCAGCCGGATCAAATGTGCGCCCGCAGCTTCGCTTGCCGCAAAGGCCGGACTGACTTCGGGAAAGAGCGGATTCACATGGATTCCCAGATTGGATCGAACGCCGGAATTCGGAGCGCGCTTTGGGAAAACGCCAAACGTTGTCTCCCCGGAAGATGTTGTCCCGAGAGCTCTGACCGAGACGCGATACTCCCCCATTTTCTGCGCAACAAAACCGGCTTCATCGGTTGTTCGTTTTCCCACATCGTGCGACACCTTCCCGAGGGATTGAGACCAGAGGTCTTCCACCAGATACTCAAGATGAACATCCCCCGGGTCGCCAAGACGAGCGATGTGGGCCGTCAAGCGGACTTCATCGCCGACATAACACCACTTTGTCGCGGTTTCAAGCCCCAGTTCGACCTGCTCTCTTGGCTTGTAGTCCGTCAAGTCCCCCTCTTCGAACTGGATATCGTCCAGGTTCATCCCCGCCGAAGGGACAAAATGCAATACGTAGTCGGACCAGAGGAATTTCTTGTTGACGCCCCTCATGGAATACCGGACCCATTCGCCGGTCAAGTTCATCCTTGATGTTGCGACGACGTGATTCGTGATATTGTCCGTCCCGTCTCCGGCCCATTCCATCAGAGTCACGTCCACATTCGTATTCGGGGCGGCGGCTTTCGCGTAGAAACTGACAGTGAATGAAGTATTGTCCGGTACGTGAAAAGGACGACTTTCGATTCCTGAGGAACCGACCCGCAAGCTGTGCGTGCCTGAGTGTGCCGAAGTACTGTCGATGGTGACCGTGACTCCTGACCAGCCCTCAGTGCCTGCTTCGAAGCCGCTGTTATAGACCTTGTTCCCCTTCACGACCTCCTGTAATCCGGCTGTTGCCTGGGCGAGGGCTCCCTGGAAGAGTTCCAGGTCGTCGATTATGATCGTCCCGGTGCTTTTGAAGGAAAAATAAATGCCGCAGTCCGGGTCCGATTCTTCGACCGCGCCGGAAAGTTCATACTTCGTCCACTGGTCCGTCACATGGATATACCGCTTGAGATACGCGGTGTATGGAGCGGCGTGCTTTCGGACCGCGACGTAGATGAGAGACTGGCATTCGCCTTTCATCCAGAAATTGAGGGTGTACGATTGGCCTTTCTCAACGGAGATTCCTTTGTGCCTCAGGGTGATTCCTCCGATCACGAATTTATTACACGCAATTTTTTGAGCGAACTTGCCGCCGTGGACGTCGTTGGACTCAGATGAAAAAACGAGGTCATTTGTACCGAACGAATTATTTTCCCAACCCTTTGAAACTCCTTTGACATACGGCCCTTCCATGGACCCATCGACAGGGATCAACTTGAGTTGCGCAAGGGCGATGCCTGGAATGAGCATCGTGAACAGACAGCGGAAAAGAATATTCACGGAGATCCTCCTCACATACTCCCCTTATTGTGAAATTCGGTTCAGAAAGAAATCCGCGTATCGGCCTGCAATGACAGCGGCATCAAAATCCTCTCGCACTTTCTTGCGTACGACGTTTTTCAACTCCAAACGTTTCGACTTGTTCTCAAGCATTTTTATCCACGCGGCGGAGAGCTCATCGACCGTTGTGATATCGCCGGTGAGTCCGCGTAATTCGGCCGGGAGAATCCAGTCGGTTACATCCGGGATTCTGCGCACCACGGGCACACAGCCCGCAGCCATTGCCTCAACCAGGGCATTCGGGAAACCCTCCGATTGACTGAACGAAATAAACAATTCGCACACGCCAAGGAGTTCAACCAGTTCCTTTTGGTCGAGATGACCGCATAACCGGACATCCTGCCCGATACCTGCCTCAGCAATGAAC
>DATJYV010000107.1:0-6360 GCA_035499415.1 Bacteroidota bacterium | reverse complement strand
CCCGTGTAGAGGACATCGTCGATCAGGACGACATTCTTCGACGCCAGGTCAAACAGAATATCCGTGCGCTGAAGACGCGGTTGGTCGAGTCGACCCCGCAGGTCGTCCCGGTACATCGTGATATCGAGCGTCCCCACGGGAACGGCGTCCTTCTCGATCTCTTCGACCTTCGCGGCAATTCGCCGTGCCAGATAATCTCCCCTCGTCCTGATGCCCACGATGACCAGATTTCCCGACCCCTTGTTCTTTTCCAAGACTTCGTGGGCGAGCCGGTTGACCGTTCGCTGGAATCCGGCACTATCGATGATTTTTTTCTTCCTCAGAGTTTCATCCTCCAGAACAAAAATGCCCCCGATCCTAAGTGGAAAGGGGGCATCGGGAGTCTCAATCACTCCACGACAACCGTCTCAGCATGGCGTCACACACGACGACCGATTCCTTTCCTACCTCTCGGGATAGGGATTAAAGGACAGATGCGAAAGAACAAGGCAATCTGAAGTTTTCAGTTTCCGGTTGCCGATTTTCGACCCACAAGCGCCTGGCGTTGTCCGGTCGGGGTGCTTTGCTGTCTGCGATCCTGAACGCTGACTTGCTGATTGCTCGCTTCTTGTGGGCGATGTAGGGTTCGAACCTACGACCTTACGCGTGTGAGGCGTACGCTCTGAACCAGCTGAGCTAATCGCCCCAAGGGGAATCGCTGCAAAGCGGGAGCGAGTCGGACGAACAAAGATATGCAGAAAGGGGGGAAAAATCAATCGCCTTCGTCCGGTCGACGGTTACTTGTCTTGTTTCCGTTTCCGGCTCACGATCCCCCCTCCTGGTGCAGCAGTTCCTCCTTCGGATGAAGTATCCGCCGGTCCCTCTTCATCTCCTCCGAAATAGAGCTTGATTCTCTCCGCGACCGAATCTCCCACGACTTCGGAAAGCTGTTCTTCTGTGGCAAACTTCACTCCCTGAACGGACCCAAATGCCTCGAGGAGCTCGGCCGCCCGCTTCTTCCCGATCCCTTTGATAAGGTCGAGGTCCGTCCTCAAGATGCGCTTACTCCTCAGCGTGCGATGATAGGTGACCGCAAATCGATGCGCTTCGTCGCGGATGCGCTGCAACAGCCGCAGGCCCGATGATGTCCGGGGAATGAGGATCGCCTCGGGTTGGTCCGGAACGAAGACTTCCTCGAGGCGCTTCGCAAGTCCGATCGTCGGCACGTCGCGCACGCCGACCTCGCTGAGCGTCGCGACGGCGCTGGAGAGCTGTCCTTTTCCTCCGTCGACGACGATGAGGTCGGGCAGCTCAGCCCCCTCTTCGAGGAGCCGCCGGTACCGACGCCCAACGACCTCCTGCATGCTTGCAAAATCGTTCGCGCCCTGGACCGTTCGGATCTTGAACTTGCGGTATTCGCTCTTCTTCGGCTTGCCGTCCACAAATACCACCATCGATGCAACCGGATCGCTTCCCTGCGTGTTCGAAATGTCAAAGCACTCCATCCGTCGCGGAGGTGAAGCCAGGCGCAGATCTCGCTGGAGCGCCGCGACAGAATGAGGAAGGACATCCCCCCTTTTCGCACGCTGGATCTCCAGCTCTTCGAGCCAGAACTGCGCATTGTTCCGCACCATGTTTACAAGCTTGGCGGTTTCTCCTCCGCGTGGGACCTGAATTTCCACCTCGCCGTTCCTCCGCATGCGGAGCCACGAGAGAAGAAGCGGGCGGGATTCAATCTCCGCAGATACATCGATCTCCGGGGGAATGTCGTCTCCGTCGAGATAATATCCCTCGATGAACTGCTCGAGCAACTCCGCCTCGCTCTTCGATTCGGCATTCGTCATGTAAAAGTGCTGGCTGCCGAGAACTTTTCCCTCCCGGACCTTGAAGACCACGCCGCAGGCGTCGTCCCCCTTTCCGGCAACGGCGAAAATGTCCCGATCGGCGCCCCGCGGGTCGACCATTTTTTGCTTCTCGGTGTAAACCGTCAACGCGCGCATTCGGTCGCGGATGAGCGCCGCCTCCTCGAATTTCATCTCGCCGGACAATCGGTCCATCTCCGCACGCAGCGATTCGACGACAGAACCCGTCTTTCCTTTCAACACCTTCGCGACTTGCTCGATCATTGCGCTGTAATGCTCCCTCGTCACAAGCCCTTCGCACGGGCCTTCGCACTTCTTGATATGGTAGTCGAGGCAGATCTTGTATTTCCCCGCCGCAATCGATTCGTCCGTCAGGTCGTAGTTGCAGCTGCGGATCATGAAAATGTCCCGGACTGTTTTTAGCGCAAACCGCATCGTCCGCACGTCGGTATAAGGACCGAAGTAGCGGGCTCCTTCGCCAGCCTTGTGCCGCGTTACAAATACGCGGGGGAACGGCTCCTTTGTAATCACGATATACGGGTAACTCTTGTCATCTTTCAGGAGAATGTTGTAGCGGGGCTTCAGCTTTTTGATGAGGTTCGCTTCGAGGATCAGCGCCTCGACATCGGTATCCGTCACCGTGAGCTCGACGTCGGCGACACGCCCCACCATCACGTCGATGCGCGGGTCGGACGAGCGGCTTTTCTGGAAATATTGTCGGACGCGGTTGCGGAGATTTTGCGCCTTGCCGACGTAGAGAACTTTCCCGTCGGCATCGAGGAACCGGTAGACACCGGGGTCGGAAGGAAGGGCTTCGAGCTTTTCCTGAAGAGTAAGGTCTTGCGTTGCCATCTGCGAAGTTCCGGAGGTCGGGTCCAACCCCGCGGCTTTAGCGCCGACGCTGGACGAGTTCGACGAGGATCCCGTTGGTGGACTTGGGATGGATGAACGCCACGAGAGTGTCTTGCGAACCCCGGCGCGGACGTTCGTCGATCAGTTGGAAACCCGCCTGCCGGATGCGCGAAAGCTCCGATTCGATATCGTCGACTTCCAGAGAGATGTGGTGGACGGCTTCGCCGCGCCGGTCGATGAAGCGGGAAACGGAAGAGTCGGGATCCGTTGGTTCGATGAGCTCCACGGCGGAATTCCCGATACGGAACATCACCGCCGTCACGCGCTGGTCGCCGACGGTCTCCTCATGGTCCGGCTTCTTTCCGAGCAGACGCTCGAAGAGGCGGGTCGAATCGCGAAGATTCCGCACCGCGACGCCGACGTGCCCTACGTTGATGATCACGGCGTTTCGATGCCAGTCGCGGCCCGGTGTTCCTGGATGTATCTCCAAAGGCCGGGAACGTTTCCGACCAGAATGCCGCCCAATACGAGCGCCGACCCCCAGAGCGTAAATCGTCCCAGGCGCTCATCAAGAACAATTGCTCCGAGCCCCACAGCGATGATGGGAGTGACGAACGCAGTGAACGAGAGGAGGACGGCGTTCACTTGTTTTGCAAGCCAGAAGTAGAGGACGTAGGTGAAGACGGTTCCGATGGTCGAAAGGTAGAGGAGCGGGATGAGAGCTTTGGAATCGAACTCAAGGTCGGTGAAATCCTCGACGGCAAGACTGGCCGTGAGCAGGATGATCGCCCCGATAACCATGCCTGCAAAGTTAATCGAGATGGAGCTGTATTTCGCCCCAAATCGTTTCACCGATACGAGAGCAAATGCCTGGGACAATGCGCCGACGACAATCGCCGCCATCCCGAGAAACGAGTGGCCGACGCCGTGAAGGAGTTGCCGGGAAAAGATGAGCGTGACACCTGCAAACCCGATGAGGACTCCCAGGAAGCGTGGCAGATTCATTTTCTCCGTCTCAAGTCTGACATGCGAGCAGATGGCGACCCAGAACGGAAAAGTCGCAAACAGGATGGAAGAGAGTCCCGTCGCGATCTGTTTTTGCCCCCAGTAAATGCAGGCAAAGGGGAGCGTGTATGTGAGCAATCCCATCTCGGCCACCAGGAGCCAAAAATCCGGTTCGAGCGGAATGCGCTCGCGTCGGATGAGCATGATGAGGCGGAGGATCAGGGTGGCAATAAGAAACCGTAGTCCGGCGGCGAGAAATGGAGGGACGGTCTCCATTCCCGATTTGATCGCAAGCCAGGTCGATCCCCAGATCAAACAGACAACGACCAGACCGGATATGATGCGAACGCGAGGTGAAATGGGTAGAATTCCCTGATTGGAAAAAAAGGATACGAAAGTTTCCGTTAAGACGCCATGACGTTCAGAACGAGGCCCGTGAGCAATTTGGGATAAAAATACGTCGACTTCTGCGGCATCGTGCTCCCAGCTTCGGCAACAGCGGCGACCTGTTCTATCTTGGGCGGATTCATGATGAATGCCGCCTGCATACGGCCGTCCTGCATCCGGGCAATCGCTTCGTCAAAACCGCGGACATAGTCGATATTTGCCTTCCGTTCCTGCGCCTCGGCAGAGATGCCGAGCACCCGGCCCAGGACGAGCTGGTGGAGGATTGTAACGTCAAGGGCGCTCAGGGCCGCGGGAACATCCTTGCCGAACAACGATCGCCCGTCGACCGTCGGTTTGAGCGTGGCCAGATAGAACGTAGGGCTCCCCCGCAGCACGAGGCCGAATGAAATCGAATGGTTGGCGGCGAGTCCCGCCTTCATCGCAGCCGCGTGGCCGAATGCATGGATGACAAAATATCTCTCGATCGCGCTGAGGACTGCCGGGGCGTCGAACGACGGCAACGAGTGCACGATGCGATGCGTGGGTTCGATGACAAGTCCCTCATCCTCAAAATTCGAGAAGAACATCATCACATACTCGAACGGCTCATCGCCGGAAACGCTCTTATCCTTACCGCGCCTCCAGTTTCGATAGGCGAGCGCCGTTTCGTATCGGTGATGACCGTCCGCGATGAAGACCTGGCGTTGGGAGAGCGTTTCCTGAATCGCACGGATCGTTTTCGGTTCCGTCACTTGCCAGACCCGATTCTGCACATCCTCGAAGGTCACGTCCATGACCGGTACTTCTTTTATCTCCTGAGCCAGCAACTCCGCGGTGCTTCGCTCGACATCCGAGTACAGCGAGAGAACCTGGCTGAAATTCGCGTTGGTCGATTTAAAAAGCCTGAGACGATCCTCGAGCGGTTTTGAAAGAGTCTTCTCGTGAGGCAGGACAATCTTCTTTTCAAATTCCTCGAGACGGCAGAGAGCGATGAATCCCTTCCGGGTCATCGAGCGGCCGGCAGATGTCGTGAATGTTTGATGGAGGACGTAGATCGAAGGGGTCGGGTCGCGTACCAGAATGTTCTCCGTTTGCCACTGCTGGAGTGCCTTCGCCGCCTCGCTGTAGCGGTCGCTTTCCCTTCCAAGAATGAGCCGCACGACGTTGTAGGGGCTCTTTGCGTACAGGCGGGATTGGAGCTCGGGTGAAATGATGTCGTATGGCGGCGCGACGACATCGGCAAGGTCGACACGTCCCTGGTCGTACCGGAAGCCACGGAACGGAATGATGTGGGGCATGGGAACGGCGCTCAGCAGTTGGCGATCAGCATTTCGCGGTCAGCGGCAGCACTGAGCGCTCAGCGATGTGAACCGCGTGCTCGTCTTTCGAGATTCTCAACCTCGAACCCCGGACGTTGAACTCCGATCTTTGCGCCAGAGACGCACACGCGTTCAGCGAAGAAACCCGATTCCCTGCCTTCGACCTTCATCCTTCCTTGCACTCCTTATCTTTCACTGTAGCCCAGCCGGCTCAGAATTGCCTCATCCTTTCTCCACCGATCGCGCACTTTGACGAAAAGCGAAAGGAACACCCTCCGCTGGATGAATTCTTCGATTTCTTTCCGCGCCGCTTCTCCGACTTTCTTGAGCGCAGTTCCTTCCCTGCCGATAATTATGGCCTTCTGCGAATCGCGCTCGACGAGAATGTCCGCGTTGATGTAGGCGCCTCCGGATTCGCGTTCTTTGAATTCCTGAATCTCGACGGCCGTGGAATAGGGAATCTCGTCCTCAAACTGCTGGAAGATTTTCTCCCGAATCAGCTCGGCGACGAAGAATCTCTCGGGTTTGTCGCTGACGGTCTCCGCGGGATAGAACGCCGGGTGATTCGGAAGATATTGTCTGATGGCTTTAAGAAGCGCATCGAGGTTCTGGCCCCGAAGAGCAGAGATCGGGATAATTTCATCGAATATCTTCGCCTGGGCGGCCTTTGCGATGAGGGGCAGCAGCGTGGGTTTCTGAACGTTGTCCACTTTATTTATAACGAGAAAGACCGGCCGTCCTCTCCGTCGTTCCACGATTTGCGTCCGCAATTCGGGGTCAAGCTCCGCCCCGCGCAAGACGTCCGTCATGGCGAGTGTCACATCCGCTTCACTGAGTGCAAGGCCCAGCTGCTTCATCATTTTCTCATGGAGAAGATACCTGGGCCGCAGAAAGCCCGGAGTGTCGATGAAGATGATTTGCGAATCGTCCGTGGTCAGTATGCCGGGGACGCGTTG
>DATJYV010000106.1:0-3122 GCA_035499415.1 Bacteroidota bacterium | reverse complement strand
GGCTTCTGCAACGAGACCCCAAGTGTAACCTCTTGTGTTGGCGGGATAATCCCATGCACCATTCGCCATCAACGCCCAGTTCAGGAACTGTGTTCGGGGGTCGTGGCTGAACCGGTTCACGTCAAAGAAGTCTGTCATGCTAATCTTACCGACTGCGAGCATGATGTGGGATGCGTACAGTCGGCCAGGAAGCTGCAGCGCGTCGTCTGAGACATCCGAATATTCCTCGGACAGATTCCACGTTTGCTTGATGAAGATCCGGGCGATCGTCACGGTCGGCCGCGGATCGCCGATACGGAACGTTTCCCCGTTAACAAATCCTGCGATCCCCGTGGCGCCGCTCAAGCCGTCTCCTCCCGAGAGTTCGGGACTTGCATAAACCTCCCCGCCCTTCCATAGTCTTGCCCCGAGAAAGATTGTGGAAGTGACCGACGTTTTCGCCTCTTCGTGTGTGAGAAAGCTGTTCTGGCCGGAGTACGCCGCATCGAAATCCGGATGTGACTGCATGATGATGGTTTGCTGGAAATGAAGGTTCCAACCCGGGGCCGGGCGCGATGCGGCGGAAGCAGAATCCTGGCCACGAGCCAGGCGGGAAAAGGCGGCGACGACACAGAGAACCCCAACGAAGATGCGCAGAGAAAAAATCAAGGGCGATAATAAGAGAAGTGGCTGGTAAATCCGTGCGATCAAAATCTAATATAAGCATTGGCGGAGAAACATGCAACGATGCATCGCATTCGACGCCGGCGAACGAGTGGTCAGATGGGATGGTGACGGTTATTCTCGATGGACGTGAGATGATGCGTCCACGGATGGGACTTGCACTGAACCTTTCATTTTGTTGAGGATCTCCTGTCTCGGAAATGGGCTCGTTGCGTTCTAATCCGTTTCTCCGTATCATCTCTTCAATCGGTTTCGAACTTCACTCTCTCACACCCTCAAGACTTCTTGACCCTTACCCCGCTCGACTGGACCGTCATCGCTGCGTATTTTGCGTTTAACCTCGGGATCGGATTCTATTATTCCCGACGGGCACGTGGAAGCACGAATGATTTTTTCCTCTCGGGCCGAAATGTGCCGTGGTGGCTTGCGGGCACGTCGATGGTTGCGACGACCTTTGCGGCCGATACGCCGCTTGTCGTGACAGGCCTCGTCGCGAAGAACGGGATCGCCGGAAATTGGCTCTGGTGGAATTTCGTCATGAGCGGGATGATGACCGTTTTCTTCTTTGCGCGCCTCTGGAGAAGAGCGGGCGTCATGACCGACGTGGAATTTGCGGAGCTTCGTTATTCCGGCAAGGCGGCGTCGTTCCTTCGCGGATTCCGCGCACTCTACCTGGGCCTCCCGATCAACTGCATCATCCTCGGATGGGTTAATCTCGCCATGATCAAGATTCTCAAGCTTACGTTGGGAATCGAAAACCGCGAGGCCGCCCTCATTCTCATCGGGATGCTCTTGTTCACAGCATTTTACACGACGATCTCGGGTCTGTGGGGGGTCCTGGTCACCGACCTCTTTCAATTCGTGCTCAAGATGGGAATGGTCATTGCGCTTGCCATACTGGCGGTAAAGGCAGTCGGGGGGATGGGGGCTCTTCAGGTGAAACTGGCGGCAATCGACGCAGCGAGCGGGATGCACGGTTCGCGGCTCTCATTCCTTCCCGAATACGACTCTGCCTGGATGCCGGCGATCACGCTCTTTGTCTATCTCGCGGTCAACTGGTGGGCAAGCTGGTACCCGGGGGCCGAGCCCGGCGGGGGAGGATATGTCGCGCAGCGAATTTTTTCGGCGAAAGACGAGCGCCACGGCCTTCTCGCGACGCTCTGGTTCAATATCGCCCACTACGCATTGCGCCCCTGGCCCTGGATTCTCACTGCTCTGGCGTCTTTAATCCTGTACCCCCAGTTGGCCGATAAGGAGTCCGGATATATTCAGACGCTTATGGATCCGAATGTTTTTCCCGTTTACCTGCGGGGCTTTATGCTCGCTGCGTTTGCCGCCGCGTACATGTCGACGATCGGCACACAGCTCAATTGGGGCGCTTCGTATATTGTCAACGATTTCTATCGACGGTTCGTCGTGCGGAAATCCTCCGAACGTCACTATGTTGTCGCTGCACAAGTTGTCACCGTGATGCTCATGGTCGTTTCCATCATCGTCACCTTCAACCTTGACACGATTGGCGGTGCATGGAAGCTGTTGATCGTCACCGGAGCGGGGACAGGGACATTCCTCTTGTTGCGATGGTTTTGGTGGCGTATTAATGCGTGGTCGGAAGTGTCGGCAATGGCGGTGGCGGCCGCCGTTTCTCTTTTCCTTCAAATTGGACTCCATTGGGACACTGATAACCCGCGCGATTTCGCTTTTATCATGCTCCTCACCGTCGGCATCACGACATTTGTCGCTCTCGTGGTGACAATGCTGACCCCCCCTGAACCGGAATCGACGCTGGTCGCATTCTATCGGAAGGTTCGACCGGAGGGGCCGGGATGGAAACGGATCGCGGCGCAGTCGGGAATTTCCACTCTCGCCGGAATGTCGAGCTTGCGAACACAATTTCTCAATTGGATTCTTGGCTGCGTGTTGATCTACGCATCGCTGTTCGGAATCGGGAAGATCATCTTCGGCGAATGGGAAATGGGATTTGGGTTGATTGCAGTCGCCGTAGTCTCGGGTTATCTGATCTCGCGCAGCTTGTCCAGGATGTCATGGGGGGTCGACGAAGCAACCGACGTCGGCGAGGGACGAACGCGGGTTCATCTTGATTCGTGATTGCGTTCCAATGAGAAGGAAATAACACGGAGTGCCAGGTGCTTGCTTAAAGCCGATTGGAACTCCAGCGATTGTTCCGTAAATTGAAACAGTTTCACCGGCCGGAAAGAGCGGCATTCGCTCTCCGGTGTACTCGCTTGCTCTGGCATGTTTTCATTCAAGGTCGAGGCATTAAATTCGATGATTAAGGGTTGACGGAGAATTCCTGATTGTATAATGTAACTCTGATACCAGGCGACGGTATTGGTCCGAGCATTGCAGATGCCGCCAGAAAAATCATGGAGGCGACAGGAGTCTCCATCGATTGGGACGTTCAGGAAGCCGGACTTACGGCAATCGAGAAATACAAA
>DATJYV010000105.1:0-7625 GCA_035499415.1 Bacteroidota bacterium | reverse complement strand
TATCAAGCATGTGTACGCGGGCGTCTCGTTCAGCCCGTTCGACGGAGACTATGGCGTCTTCGGTCTGTCATTTCGCTCGATTAATTACGGGGATTTGCAGGAAACGATCATCGCAAACAACGAGCAGGGCTTTCTCGATGTTGGGACTTTTTCTCCGACGGCGTATTCCGCCGGCCTCGGATACGCGACGGCGCTGAACGACAAGTTTTCCATCGGCGGCAACATCAACTTCGTCCATCAAAACCTCGGCCAGAGCCCAGTCCTCATCGATAGCGCCGGCCATCTGACAAACAAGTCGGAGGCGCAGAGCGTATATTCGTTCGACTTCGGGATGATTTACAAAACGGGATTCAAGAGTCTCGCGTTTGGGATGGATGTCCGAAATTTCTCGAAGGAGCTCAAGTACGAGCAGGAGTCGTTCCAGCTTCCGCTCATGTTCCGGTTAGGCATCTCGATGAACGTCCTCGACATGTGGGACGTCAATGCGACAGACCAATCGTTGCTGGTGTCGGTGGACGCAACGCATCCGCGGGATTACCGGGAGCAGTTGAACGCGGGGGTGGAGTACACGTTCATGCAGGTTTTTTCCCTGCGCGGCGGTTATATGTTCGACAACGATGAAAGCGGATTGACGGGCGGGTTGGGGATCCGCGAGCGATTTGCCGGTATCGAGTTGAGCATCGCGTATTCATACACGCCATACGGCGTATTTACCAACGTCCAGAGGTTTTCTTTTGGAGCATCTCTCCTGAATTGATACAACCCGGGTGAATCCCTTGCTCCACGTTGACCTGCTGAGGAAAAAAAATGAAACGACGTTTTAAACTTCTGATCGGATTTCTTGTCGTAGTGATGGTCGCTTATCTCGCTGCCATCGACGGTTGCAAGAATGCCGATGCGCCAACTCTTTACGACCCAAGCACGCTGCCCCAGCCTATCGTCGACAGCCTAGCCCCAGCGGGTGGGGCGCTTGCCGGAATCGACACGATAACGGTGTATGGCAAGAATTTTTCTCCCAATATTTCTGATGACGGGGTCTTTTTCAGCTCCACGCTGGTGAATGGATCGTTAATGATCAGTGCAAGCCCCACAAAGCTGGTACTGAAGGCGCCCGCAATATCGGGAGACTCCTTGCAAGTGCGGATTTACGTTATCGGTGCGGTGAATTTCAGTTCAACAACGATTTACAAGCTGATATCCGCCATTAGCCCATACTACACGTTGGGAAAGAATGAAGGAGCCTACGGTCTCTGTGTCGGATCTGACCAAGGGCTTTACGCATCACTGTCTAACTCAACCCTCATTCCTCCTGACGAAGGTATTTTCAAGATAACCTCCAGCACCTCGAGCACGCAGTACGAGAAACCAACGACTGGAACGACGTACTGGTTTTCCACCAAGTTTGGTCCAGATGGTTCTCTGTACGCTGTAAAGGGAAACAAAGCAGTTTATAAATATGCCGCAGGTGGAGGTGTAAGCGCTGTGCCGTGGGTACAGGCTCCATCGGGTTCGTTTTTGGATTTGGATTTTGATCCGAATGGCAATATTTGGGCTGTAGGGAATTTTGTGAACGTTGGAACAGGTTCTTATGCTATTTATCGGATAACCCCCAGCACTGCGACCATCTACGGATTTTCATTCCCCGGCAGTACGGTCCTTCAAGCGATCCGCTTTTACAACAGCTACGTTTACTACGCCGGAAAAACGGGGGCAGCGCCAAGCGTAGTGTACAGGGCACCGGTGGTTCTCGATTCGCTCGGGACGCCGGAGACCTATTTTGATTTGGCAAACGATCCCACGGGGGGGAATAACATTTATGCGATAACGTTTTCCAACGACGGTGATTTGTATGCTGGTGTAGACTCCACCTACATCAAGATTATTCATCCGAACGGAACTTCGAGTTCACCGTACTCGCTCTATGTTTCGACAAACGTGCTGGTATCGCCTGTCAAATCGTTTGCGTGGATTGGCACGGCCCTCTATGCAACGACTGCGGCCGGCGGCCTCTTGAAGATTGAAGCCCTCAAGCAGGGGGCTCCATACTATGGGATTCAGTGACAGATTGAGAACCAAAGGATCACGCTCATCGGAATTGAAGAGGTAACCAAACTGACATTCCATTCAAGAAAATTAAACTCTCTCAAAAGGAGGTGATACCCGTCTGAATTTGTACGGCACGATGTCACGCGGGAATTTGAAAACCTTGTCCTTTTAATGGATTAGAGGTTTTAGATTTCCTGTTTTTCTCACAAACAAGGTATAGGAGGTAGGAAATGAAAAAATTGCCTTCTCTTTTCGCAGCCCTTATCATCATGCTCGTGTGCTTTGGCGCCGCGAATTTGAACGCGCAAGGATGGAATTTCGTAAAGCTCTTTCCATCGAATACGTTTCAGACCCATAACGGGAGCGGCTTAAACAACGCGATCACCGTGGATCCGATGGGCAGACTTTGGGTTGCATCGTATACTACCACGGATTCCACAATCACAAGCAGTTTGGGAAGCACTGCTGTTGGGAAGGTTTGGGTCTTCAATCCGAATGGGACCCAGGCATCGTTCTCACCCATGGTAGTCCTAAACGGCGTGGACGGGTTTAGCCACACAGTCCATGATACCCTTAATGGAAATTTGTTAGCCGTGTATCCTGCGAAGGATACAAATGTCGTTGGTTTCTCGAGTACGACCGGGATGAGAACTGGTCCGGACGGGAATATCTATCTGACAAAGGGTTCCAGTATCATATGGAAACTCAACTACCATGACGGCACTGTCTTGCAGCGAGTCTACTCTCCCATCGCGGGATTCTATGCTCCCTCGGGGGCCAAAGGAAGCGCCTCCACCTTCTGCAGCATCAGTGACGATGGAGAAGTCTTCGTCGGTCCGGTATACCCGGGTGGCAACATCGTAGCTATTCCAGCAAATTTCGGTGCCACTCAGGATCCGACTGCCGATGTGACCCTTGGTGTCTCTGCTGGATTTGGCAGATCATTGGTCGTTAGTCATGATGGCCATGACGTTTACCTCCCAAGGTACGATGTACATGAGACGTTTCATTACCAAGGGGATGTGTTGAGCGGATATACCCTCAAGGACACGTTATTTCTCGGGCTGACAGGTACCGCGACAGCGTGGGACCCCAGGACAGGATATCTCTGGTTGACTGCGGGTGGCACCGATGGAGCAGCGAGTCTAGCCCCATGGCTCGGCGGTAGACTCTATGGATTTGACATGTCAAACCGCTCCCATCCTGTGCTCAAGGACAGCTTGGTGTATGACACCACGCATACGGTCTTTACCCATGCTCAGCTAGAAGTCAGAGATATCGGCTTTAGCCCAACGGGTGATACGGTTTACGTGGGAATATTCAGTCACGACACGACGGGTATTGAAATGTTCAGGAGCACGATTCTTCGGGTTGAACCGCTCCCCGGCCTCGTGGCGAACAACTACACGCTCTCCCAGAATTTTCCGAATCCTTTCAACCCGTCCACCGAAATTCGGTTCAGCATCGCGAATACCGGAATGACGACGTTGAAGGTGTACGACGTTCTCGGCAGGGAAGTAGCGTCGCTCGTGAACCAGGAACTCGCCGCCGGTTCTTACAAGGCGACGTTCGATGCATCGCGTCTGGCATCCGGAACTTACATTTATGAACTCCGTTCCGGCGAAGCGCGGATCACGAAGAAGATGATGCTGCTGAAGTAACGTTCGAATTCCGGCTCACAGCCGGAGTCAAACGCAAAGGGCATCCGGTGAACAACCGGATGCCCTTTCTTATTTCTGGTGCGTGGGCACCATCTGCGTCTGATGGTGTCCAGCCAGGTGTCATTGCGAGTCCCGATGCTCTTTATCGGGGCGCCTGCCCGCCGTGATCCTTCTTGTGGCGGGAAGCAATCCGACCTCCTTCGATTGCACCCCTAAAGATCAGATCGCTTCGCACAGAACGCTCGCGATGACAGTTGGCGAGTCGGGTGTAACATGGACCCGACTTCAATCTTAATCTCCTTCGGTTCCCCCTTGCCCCTCTCGCAGAGCTTCTTCGTAATACGTTTTATAGGCCCGGATACCATTAAGGATTGCCGAGGCAATCTTTTTCTGGCCGGAAGTGCTTTTCAGGAATTTCTCATCCTTGCGGTTTGAAAGGTAGCCGGTCTCCACGAGGACATTCGGCATCGACGCGCCGACAAGCACGTAAAACCCCGCCTGCTTCACGCCGCTGTTCCTGATCTTCAGCTCCGTCCCCATCGACTTTGCCGTCAGCTGCGCAAACTCTTCGCTGTATTTCACGTATGCGCTTTGCGCCATCGTCACGATGATGAATTCCTCCTCCGTCAGTTTTTTGTATCGGCTTTCGTACCCTTCTTCCAACCGCACGGACGCGTTCTCACGTGCCGCGATGGTGATGGCATCCTCCGTTTTTCCCGGCCGAAGCAGGTAGATCTCGAACCCGTGCGCCCGCGATGGTTTCTGCTCCATCGAGTTGCAGTGGATGCTGATGAAGAGCTTTCCCCCCGCTTCATTGGCAATCTGCGTTCGGCGGTAGAGCTCGACGAACGTGTCGGTCGTCCGCGTGTAGACAACCTTGACGCCTATGAGGTTTTGCTGAATCAATCTCCCGAGCCGTAAGGCAATCGCAAGTGTGACGTCTTTTTCCCGCACGTTGGACACGCCGAGCGCCCCCGGATCCTTGCCCCCGTGCCCCGGGTCGATGACGATGACGTCCATTTTCCATCGTCCCCGCCGCTTTTCAAGTCCCTCCTGAATCGTCTCCTGCTTCTTCCGTTCAGCGGCTTTTCGCTCCGCCTCCGACTCCGTCCGGAGTGAGATAAGAAGATTGTAGGAATCCGTGTCGTTGAGAATGTCTGCCTGGACGACGTCGGGCGCGAGCCGGAATGTCAACTGAACGGAAGTCGGGGACTGGAATGTCAGGACCTGTCGGAGCGCCCCCGCCGGTTTTACCGCCTTCAACGCGCTGGTGTCGGCGGTGGCGTTGGCAATCGTGACAAACAGCCAGCCGTCCGGATTCATCCACTTTTCGATGTCCCCGAGCTTGCGGATGGCGCGGACGGTCAGGAGATAGCCGTTCAGCTTCTTTTCGATGTCGAGCCCGGTGATGTCAAACGGTCGCACGGTGGGGCCGAGCGATATTGTCGTGAGTGCCGAGTCGGTTCGCGCTCCTCCGGGCCAGATGTCGTTCAGAAACGAAACGAAGTTGGGGAGTAATGCAAACGGGCGGGCTCCGGCGCCGCGAAGGGGAGACGACATCTGGTACACCGTCGCTTCGCCCGAGGAAATTTCAGTCACGAGGACAAAGGGGCTTCGACGGGTGAATTGCAGGCGGCGTGTGAAGACCGACACCTCCAGCGTTCCGCTGGAATCGTGGAAGGTGCACGGAATTCTTGCGGAGGAGAAAAACTCCACGAGCGGGACCCACGTCGTCCCGGCGGTGTCAAGCCCGGTGACGTACGCACTGTCCTTCTGGGCGGTTCTGACAAGAATCTTTCGCTGTTCCGACCGGAGGGAAGGGACGACGCCCAGCGATAAAAGCAACACGAGGCAGGGGAAAGCGATCCTGCGGCAGAGAAAAATCATTTAACGATAATTTGCGAACTGCATCGCAAACGGAAAGTCCTGCTGACGGAGCAGCGCAATGACGGACTGAAGGTCGTCTTTGTTTTTTCCGCTCACGCGGACCTGGTCTTCCATGATCTGCGCCTGAACCCGGATCTTGCTGTCCTTGATAAGCCGGACGATTGTTTTTGCATCTTCCTTGCCGATGCCGACCTGAAGTGTAATGATCTGACGAACCGACCCGCCGGGGGCCTGGTCCACTTTTCCGTACTGAAGAGATTTGAGCGGGATGCCGCGCTTGATCAGCTTCGTCTGGAGAATGTCGATGGCGCTCTTCAGATGGAAATCGTCCCCGGTTGTCACGACAAGCTCTCGCTCCTTTTGACGGAACTCCAGATTTGTGGGGATCCCCTTGAAGTCGTACCTCTGCGTGACCTCTTTCGTTGCCTGGTTCAGCGCGTTGTCGACCTCCTGGAGGTTGACTTCGGAAACGATGTCGAAGGAGTTCTGCTGTGCCATGCTAGTTGACGATCTGGATGACGCTGTTCTGCTCGTTGACGGTCATACGCACGCGGACGGAATCGTCCCCCGCCACCATGCGGCCCACTCCCACAAATACGACCTCGTTGGTGGTGTAGCTTTCTATGTAGTACCGCCCGTTTTCATTCTCCGACATGCTCGAGATCATCCCCATGGTGATCCCGTTGAAACTGTGGTTCCCTCCCCCAAAGTTCAGAGGACGCCAGTAATAGCCGCGCGCTTTTGACGCAAAGTACAACAAGTCGTTGATAAGCGCGCTTCGGCTCGACTCGATCGCGTTCGACTGGAACATGGTGACGGCGACCACGATCGCGATGCCGACAATAATCATCCCCAGGACAACAAGAATGAGTTGCTGCTGGCCCATGGGCTTCCCTCAGTGGTGGTGGTTGAGTGAAGACGGCTTACGACACCGTCTCGACGACAAAGACCTTCCGATGCGCGAGCCCCGCCAGGAACGGCGCCAGCGGCACGCACTGTTCAGGCGTCAGCACCCCGCGCTGAGTGATGGTCCCCGCCACAACGAGCTGGGCGATCACCGAAGTCGGATAGGCAGTCGTTCGCATCATCGCAGTAATATTGTCAGAATCGTCGTAATAATCAATAAGGTCATACTGGAGATGTCGACTCTTGTCGGACATCATCCCATCGATCGTCACACGGACAAGCACGACGTCCGGTTGTCCCCCCGGGAGTTTTCTTCGGAGAAGCTCGAAGAATATCTCGCGTTCGGTCAACACGTTGGGCCCGACGCTGATCGGTTCGTTCGAGGCAAAGCCCAGCTCCAGCAGCGTCCGGAATTTTTCGCAGTGCCCGGGATACCGGATCGTTTTGTAGTCAAGCGCGCGAACTTTTCCTTCGAACATCGATGGGAGGAGTGACGTACCGCCGGAAGTGTGAAACGCCTCAAGCGTGCCGAACGGCTCGGGGAACGCGATCTCCTCGACCTCGGTCATGGCATCGACCTTCGTCCTCGCGCCGTGACGAAGGATGACTGACGATCCCGTGTACTCGTTCACGAGACCTTCGACGGAAAAAACAAGTTGGTAGTTGAGCGGAGGAACGGGATGTTGAGGCAATCCGCCGACGCGAATCCGGATCGAGTTGAGGGAATCGAAGCGTTCCGCTCCCCGTGCCGCGAGGATGTTCGCCATGCCCGGCGCAAGCCCGCAATTGGGAAGGACGAGGATGCCGCGGTTTTTCGCCGATCCGTCGAGTGTCCGTTGCTCGGCGACCACTTCGTCGTTGCCGCCGAGGTCGCAAAAATGGATACCCGATTCAATGGCGGCGCTGGAGAGCGAAACATTGTATCGGTACGAGATCGCGCCAATGGCGCAATCGTGACCCCGCATGCAATCGACCACGTCGGCGTATTTTTGAACGTCGAGAGTCCTCGTCTGAAGCTTGTGCGAATGGAGTTCGCGGCTGACCGCTTCAAGTCGGGCGCCGTCGGCATCCGCCAACGTTACACGGCTTACGTCTTCCGAGCGCGTAAGGTCGAGGGCAAGCGCC
>DATJYV010000104.1:0-6382 GCA_035499415.1 Bacteroidota bacterium | reverse complement strand
GAATACTGGAATCTCTCGGAGCCGGAGAAGATTCTGAATATCCAGCGCCGGTACGCCGAGGCGGGAGCCGATTGTTTGATCACCAACACGTTTGGCGCCAGCCGGCTCATGCTTGCCCGCCACGGACGCGCCGACGAGGTGCGCGCCATCAATCAAGCCGGAGTACGAATTGCGCGGAACGCGTTTGACGGTCGTCAGGGTTATGTTCTCGGGGACATGGGACCCCTCGGAGGCATTCTCGAGCCCTACGGAGAAATTCGAATCGCCGATGCCGCGGAGGCCTACAGAGAACAGGCGCTCGCTCTTGTCGAAGCGGGAGCCGATGCCATTATCATCGAAACACAAACATCGCTCGAAGAACTCGGTCTCGCGATCGACGCAGCCCGGCAGGCAAGGGCCCCCAGCATCATCGCCTCCCTCGCCTACGATTTGTCGGCCGACAAGGAATTTTTTGTCACGATGATGGGTGTATTGCCCGAGAAGGCGGCGGCGTTCGTTCAGGAAAAGGGCGCGCACGTCGTTGCGCTCAATTGCGGGACGGGCATGGATATGGGAGCCGCAGACAGGGTTGTCCGCAGTTATCGTAAGCACAGCAATCTGGGCATCATGGTTCAGCCCAACGCCGGCCTGCCGGTGCTCGAAGGGGGTAAAGCCGTCTACAAGGAGTCTCCGGAAAACATGGCTTCCCGCGTCGCGGGAGTTCTTTCCGCAGGAGCAAACATCGTCGGTTCGTGCTGCGGCAGCACTCCGGCCCATACGAGGGCAATCCGCCTGGCGGTCGACCAATTTGGCCGGAACCGGTAAAGGAGAGCGCTGCCGCCCCCTCGTGGTGAAGAGTTATTGAGCTGAATGAGACGATTATGAAATCGCTCACCGAGCTGCTGCACGCATCTCGCGATTTTCTGATCGGCGTGGAGCTTGTCTCCGTCCGCGGCTCGATGACCGAGAAGAGCGCCGTCAAGGCCCGCGCATTTGCGAATGAGCTTGTCGACCTTCCCTCGGTCGACTGGATTTCCATCACGGACAACGCGGGGGGCAATCCCCGTCTCGCCGCCCAGGCCCTTGCGAAACCGATCTTATACGCCGGCAAGGAAGTCGTCATCCATCTCACCTGCAAGGACCTTAATCGAAACGGATTGGAGAGCGAGGCGTGGCAGCTCGACAGCGAGGGGTTTCACAACGTCCTCGCGATGACGGGAGATTATCCCGTCAGCGGAAGTGGGGGAATGGCCAAGCCGGTCTTCGACCTCGATTCCGTCGGCCTCATATCTCTTCTGAATAAAATGAACGCAGGGTTTGAAGGACGGCACGCCAAAACGGACTTCTGCATCGGCGCAGTGGTCAATAACTACAAGGCCTGGGAGGGGGAATTGATCCCGCAGTACCTCAAGCTCAGGAAGAAGGTCGAGTGCGGCGCTTCATTCATCATCAACCAGGTGGGATATGACGCGCGCAAGATGCACGAGCTCGTTCTGTACGCACAGCTCCACGGGATGGAGCACGTGCCGTTCATTGGAAACGTCTTTCTCCTGAGTCCGCGTTCGGCGCGCCTGTTCGCCAATGGCAAGATCCCGGGGATTGTTGTCACGCCCTCTCTCCTCGAACTTTGCGAGAAACATGCCCGCGCAACCGACGACGGCGCAAAATTCTTCATGGAGTTCGCGGCGAAACAAATGGCGGTCTTCCGCGGATTGGGGTATCGCGGTGTCTACCTTGGAGGAGTCCGCGACGCCGGGACCCTCCGGAGAATCATGGAGATCGAGCGCACATTCTCTTCCGATGATTGGAAGGAATTTGCCCGTGAGTTGAATTTCTCCCAGGATCACGAATTTTTTCTTTATGCCGAAAATCCGGAAACCGGACTTGCCGACCCCCAACACGAAACGCCGCGGGGCCGGGCGCGCACATTTTCTCCTTCATATCGGATGTCAAAATGGGTCCATCAACTGGCGTTTAGACCGGATCTTCCCGTCGCACGGCTCGGAGCCGCGATCTCCGGGCATGCGAAGGATCCTGCCCAAGGCCCCGGAGCGCTCCGGGCGGTCGAGCGCCTGAGCAAGGCGGTGCTCTTCCGCTGCAAAGATTGCGGCGACTGTTCTCTTCCCGAAACCGCATATCTCTGCCCCGAGTCGCAATGCGCGAAGAACCAACGCAACGGTCCGTGCGGAGGCACACGCGGCGGGCTTTGTGAGGTGGACGGATTCGGAGAGTGTATATGGCTCCGCGCGTACGAGCGGCTCAAAGCGGACGGGTTGGAGGAGTCATTGCTGGACCACGCTCCCGTTGTGCAGGATCAGCAATTACGCGGCACATCTTCCTGGGCGAACAACTGGTTGAAACGGGACCATGCAGGAAAAGAAAATCAGAAACCCTGACCGCGAAGATTTCGCCCGACGCCAATGTGCACGAGAGTTGGCGGTTGAGATGGATGAAACAAAGCCGGGAACCATTCCTTAACCATCGAGTGAAATGAGGACCAGGACGTTCCAGACGATCGGAGACTTGATCAACAATGCGTACGGTCGCGCACGGAAAGCGTTTCGGGAGAGAGACCTGGCCGGTTATCAAAACCTTGCGAAGCTCCAGACGGCGCTCGGAGTGCACTATCTCGACGTCAATCTGGACGGCACACAGCAGATTCAGGTCAAACCCCGGGAAATGCTCGACCTCCTGCCGGAGGTGATTCCCGCACTGCAAGAAGCGTCGCCCCTCCCGCTCTGCTTTGACAATCCATCGGTGGAATACCATAAAGTTGCCTTGAGGCATTACGACCGAAAACGAAGCGGAAGGCCGATTCTCGATTCCATCGCGGCTTCGCGCGAACGATTGGA
Source organism: Bacteroidota bacterium (assembly GCA_035499415.1). GTDB lineage: Bacteria > Bacteroidota > Ignavibacteria > UBA10030 > UBA10030 > DATJYV01. Next base: position 3,551 of record DATJYV010000104.1, on the reverse strand, counting down.
TGAGATGATCGAACTTGTCAGAGAATTCGACACCATGGTGATAGTCATGGCTTCCGAGCGGTTCGTGGAGGGAGGCACGGCACAGTGTCTCAGCTCCCGGGACGTTTACGAAGCGGCGAAGCATTTCGTCGAACTGCTTGCGCAGAAGGCGAATCGAAGCAACGACCAGATCATCGTCGACCCCGGCCTTGCGCCCGTTGGCGCCGATACGTACGGATTGGTGAATATGGGCCTGGACGCGATGCGATTAATTCGCAACGACCCCGCCCTTCGGGGAGTGCATATCACGGTCGGGCTTTCAAACTTCGCCTGGGGAACGCCGAAACATGTGCGACATGAAATTGAAAAAGCCTATCTCACGATAGCGACGGAAGCGGGGTTGGACTTTCCGATCGTGAATCCGGAATCCGCGCTCGCACCTCTGCCGGGGGATCATCCCATGGTTTCATCGCTTCGACGCGTTCTGGAACAGGGGAGAATTGCGGAGGGTGAAACCCGGGAGACGGCGGGATTCCGCCAGGCCGAGGCCGTGATGGAGCTCTGGAAGAACGACGACACGGCGGAGGGCGCGTAGTCCATCCGCCGAAAGGTTGAGACTTCTTACGGCTCGAGAAGGATCTCTGTCTCCGTAAGTTTCAATTCCACACCGGCCGCCTTTGCCGCCTCCAGAAGAGCCGCGTTGAGCATGACCGTCGGGTCCTTGCCAACGTCGAGCCGCCGCATCAATCCTTCCCCCTTTTTTGTTCCGACGGTCAGTGTGATCCTGAGACCTTTCCGCTTGCAAGCCACCCGCGTCTGCTCGTCGAGGTTTTTGTTCATCGGCTTGATGAACGCGTCGACGTAGTGCACGCCGATTCCCGATTTGTCGCTCATCGTCGGCGGCAGTTTTTCCTTCGCATGTTGGTCGATATCGCAGAGTTTGATCATCGGTCTTCTTTGGTTTGATTGTTCGGTGCGGCCGTGCGGGATGTCCGCTCGAGCCGGGGCAAAAATCGGCGGTACGGAGCCCGCCGGTATTGACATGCTGGAAGAGAGCAGTTCTCGCACGGGATAAAGTCTGAAAGGTTTGCGTGAATATTGTCCCGCGACGTTATGCCGAACACGGCGAGAAGAGATTTTTTCGGCTGGAGCATTCCGGAGCTGAGAACGCGCAAGGGAAGAGAAACGCCGCCGGCATTCGACCGCAGGATATCGAAAAGACTCGTTTGCTGCGAGATATCCCAACCGGGGTAGCCCGGACTGTAGTGGGGGAGCACGGCGAGTCCGTGGAGGTCGGCCCATGCGCAGAGCCGAAATGCCGCGGCTGCGACCAAACTTTCCACGACCGCGGAGCCGTAGACCTCGAGAAAAAAATATTCGTCCGGTTTTTCCTCTCCCCAGAGCGCCCGGGCTTTTTCTTCGCACTCCCGGCCGGCGCTGACGGCGACGAGAGCGGCGGAATGCGCCTGCGCACCGTTAAGAAAATATCCAAGTCGCGGCGCGCTGAACGTCACACGTTCCAGGACGATCTCCTCACGCCGAATCTCAAGCGCGTTCACCTGCCGCGCGTAAATCCACGGTCTGCCGTGGACGTCGTACCACTGCCGGACCCAATCTGCAAGCTCTTTCGAACGCCCTTCCAAAGCGTATCCCGCAGGGTATCCCAGCAAACGGCAGAACTCGGAATCCTGTACGATGACGCCGGGTTGCGCGTCGGATAACTCGAACAAGTCAGGCAAGAGTGAACGCCCTTCGGCCTACGATGAAGATATTTCTTCAGGAGTGGACGATCCTACCGGCACAAACTGACATCCTTCTACAAAGTACTGAAAGAATTCCGGATGCGTTTCCAAACGGCAATGCTCGGCTCTTTGCACGAGCGCTTCCAGTTCATCCCGTTTCGTTCTCGACAGGAGCACGGCGCAGGCCCCTTCGATCGATGCATTTCCAACTTGCACGATTCTGGCGTCGTCGATGTTCGGAATAAGGCCGATTCTCTTCGCCGCCGTCACGTCAAGATGTCGTCCGAATCCGCCTGCGAGATAGAATCGATGGACGTCGTCGAATCGGGCGGCATAGCGGTCGAAAATGACCGAGAGCCCTGCGACATTTGCCCCTTTCGCCTGGGCTAATTCGTTGATGTCCGCTTCCGTGAGCGAGACGGGAGGGGTCGTCCGTCCGTCGATGATGAATTCCTTTTCATCCCCCTCCAACCTTCCAAGCGAGTTCATCCTGCCGGTTCTGAGGAGCTCACTGAGCGCATCGATAAGGCCCGACCCGCAAATCCCTTCAGTGGGGCCGTCGCCGAGAACTTTCGCGGCCACAGTTCCATCGCTCCGAATCTTGACGCGCTCGACGGCGCCGGGAAGCGCAGGCATACCGCTCGACAGTCGTCCTCCTTCAAACGCCGGCCCGGCGGGGCATGAGGCCGCAAGGATTCGGTTCTTGTTTCCAAGGACCAGTTCCGTGTTCGTACCGATGTCCATGACCGCCGTCAGCCGCTCTTCGTGCCCGATATCCACCGCGGCCATGCACGCCGCGGCATCGGCGCCAACGTGACCGCTGATGATCGGCAGGCCGTAGACTCGGCCGAGCGGATGGAGCGGGAGCGCAAGGCGTTTTGGAGTCGCAGTGAGGCTTGTCGTCTTTCGCTTCCCTTCGTGCAATTCCAGCTCCGTGAGCGACTGATACGGACTCTGCCCGATCGAATAGACGTTCAGCCGGAAAAAAATGTCGCGCATGGTCGAATTACCGGCAACCACCATCTCGTAGATCGATTTTGGGTCGACGGGAAATGCCTCGATCGCATGGCTCACGTATCCTGCGAGCGTGCGCTGAAGCAGCTTGCCCGGATGCACGGTGTCGAAGTGAATCCGCGACATAACATCGGATCCCCCGAAGCGCTGCGGGTTTTCAAAGGATGAGTCGGCGACGATCTCGCCTGTTTCGAGATTCATCAGCCGGAGCACGACCGTCGTCGTACCCAGGTCCATGGCAACGCCGTAAACTGGTCCGTCTGACCGGTCGATCTCCCGCCCGTCGAGCAGCACCGACCGACCTTGCCGCGTGACGCACGGATCACGCATCGGCGCCGTCATCCCCGCGGGAAGATGGAACGCATGACGTTCGATGCTCATCTCTCCGCGACGCATCGTGTGACATCGGACGACTCCTGTGGTTCCGACAATTCTGGCGCGACACGAAAGCCGCAGCTTGCCCGCGAGGTGGCCTTCTTTCGCCGTCATCGGCGAAAGCAGTTCCATTCCGTGCGTTACTTCCACCATGCACTCCTTGCACTTTCCCTGCTTTTCGCAGGAAGTCGGAACGTAGACGCCCATCGCGTCGGCGCATTCGAAGATCGATTGACCCGGCTCGACATTCGCCACTTGATCATTGATGTGGAGCTCAACGCTCATGATCGGACCGGCTAGGCCATTTCCTTAAAATATGGTTGAATGCAGAGATTATTTTTCGAAAATTGAATCGGTTCAAGTTCATTTTACGGAACTTCAATCACGAAGGCAAACGGGTTTTCTGCGCTACGGACGCTCATCCTCTGCGTCGGGTTTTGG
>DATJYV010000103.1:0-24144 GCA_035499415.1 Bacteroidota bacterium | reverse complement strand
CGCCTATAATAGAAGCAAGGTCGAGCTTTCATCCATCGCAAAGCAAAAAATCGACCGTGCGCGGGGAGTTGTTGACGCGTGGCTGAAGTCCGGCGAAACGATCTACGGTGTCACAACGGGTTTCGGTGAGTTCTCAAACGTTTCCGTGAGCGCGGAAAAACTCGATGAACTGCAGGAAAACCTCATCCTGAGTCACGCCGTCGGGGCGGGCGAATTGCTTCCGGTCGAAATTGTCCGCGCCATGATGGCGTTGCGGGTCAACGCGCTGGCGAAGGGCTATTCCGGCGTCCGGCTGGAGACGGTTAAAACCATCGTCGACATGCTGAATCGAAACATCGTCCCGATGATCCCTTCACAGGGCTCGGTGGGTGCGAGCGGCGATCTTGTTCAGCTGGCCCATCTGGTTCTGGCAATGATGGGGAAGGGGAAAGTTTTCAGCGGTGCCGGTCCGGGGAATTCGAACGGCAGCGGGATCTCGTCGCGCTCGGCGTTGCGCGCAAATCGGATCCGACCTGCAGAGCTGAAAGCGAAAGAGGGTCTTGCATTGATCAACGGGACGCAGATGATGACGGCGTTTACGGCACTTGCCGTCCATCGCGCGAAGAATCTGTTGAAAGCCGCGGACATTGCGGGAGCTCTCAGCGTGGAGGCGTTGCGCGGGAGCGACACGCCGTATGACGCAAGGATTCAAAATGTCCGGCCTCATCGCGGGCAGAAACTGGTAGCATCGAATCTGCGGCGGATGATTCATGGAAGCGAGATTCGGGAGTCGCATCGCTACAACGACAGCCGGGTGCAGGATGCATATTCGATGCGTTGCATTCCGCAGGTTCACGGTGCATCGCGCGACGCGGTCGGGTATGTTGCCGGGGTGGTGGATGTGGAGATGAATTCGGCCAACGATAATCCGCTGATCTTCGCGCGGCAGGGGATCCACCTGGAGGGGGGAAATTTTCACGGACAGCCGATAGCGCTGTCGGCCGATTTTCTGGCGATTGCGCTGTCGGAGCTGGCAAATATTTCCGAGCGGCGCATTGAGCGGCTCGTCAACGGCTCGCTGAGCGGACTTCCCCGATTCCTGACGGAGAAGGGGGGATTGCATTCCGGCCTCATGATCGCCCAGTACACCGCGGCATCGATCGTGTCAGAGAACAAGGTGCTCTGTCATCCGGCGAGCGTTGATTCGATCCCGACATCCGCGAACCAGGAAGACCATAACAGCATGGGTTCGATCGGAGCGCAGAAAGCATGGCGCGTGCTCAGGAACGCGGAGACCGTGATAGCAATCGAGCTGCTGTGCGGAGCTCAAGGCCTTGACTTCGCGCGAACGTACAATACCGACGCTCCGATGAAGGCCGGAAGGGGAACCGAAGCGGCCTTTCGGCACATCCGGAAGAGTATCGATCACCTTGATCGCGACAGGGTCTTGCACGGGGAAATTCAGAAAATGTACTCGATGGTTTTCGACACAACCCTCGTTGAGTCGGTGGAGCGGGTGATAGGCACGCTCGATTGAGGGATTACTCTCGATCCAGTCGAATTGACCCGAGAGTCGATGTCATCACGATGCAACTTATAACTCTCCGATGTATCGGAGTGGAGCGCGAGACTTTATGAAACTCAGGAAAGACCTCCTTCGCACGGTCCCCAAGGTCCTGCTCCACGACCATCTCGACGGCGGACTGCGCCCGCAGACCGTGATCGAGCTTGCGAAGGACCAGCGATACACCCGGCTGCCGACGACCAACCCCGCCGAGCTCGCCCGGTGGTTCCGCCGCGGCGCCCAGCGAGGCAGTCTTCCGCTCTTCCTGGAAGGGTTCCAGCACACCTGCGGCGTCATGCAGACGGAAGAGGCGCTGGAGCGCGTGGCATACGAAACTGTCGAGGACATGAAGAAGGATGGGGTGGTGTACTTTGAAACCAGATTCGCTCCCGTCTTTCACACCGCGAAGAAACTGCACCTGGAAACAATCGTCCGGTCGGTCCTCAAGGGTCTCGACCGGGGGAAGAGAGATTTCGGCGTTCAGTTCGGGCTCATTCTCTGCGCGATGAGACATATGAAGCCGGCCATCTCCGAAGAAATCGCCGAGCTGGCGGTGGACTTTCGAGATCATGGCGTTGTCGGGTTCGACTTGGCCGGTGAAGAAGGCGGTTACCCGCCGAAAAAGCACATCGACGCGTTTCATTACATCCAGAGGGAAAACTTCAACATCACCGTCCATGCAGGCGAAGCGTTCGGCAAGGAGTCGATCTGGCAGGCGATCCAGTGGTGTGGTGCCCACCGTGTCGGTCACGCCACGCGGCTGGTCGAAGATATGAAGGTGAAGGATGGCGAGGTCCTGAGCATGGGGACCCTGGCGCAGTACGTGCTCGACAAACGAATTCCTCTCGAGATCTGCCTGACGAGCAACGTCCACACCGGCGCGGTCCCGAGTGTTTCGGAGCATCCGTTCGGTATACTCTACCGCTATAAGTTTCGGGTGACGCTCAACACCGACGACCGGTTGATGAGCGGTATTACGCTGACCGACGAATACCACACCGCTCACGAATATTTCGGACTCACGCTGGCCGATTTGGAAAAGATCACGATCAACGCGATGAAAAGTGCCTTCATTCCGTACAAGCAACGGATCTCGATCATCTACGACGTGCTGAAGCCGGGATTCCGGAAGGCAGCGTCGAGGGTAAAGAAATAAGAAGGAGCTGCCATGAACCATCAGCATATCCATTGGCTGGGACATGCTTCCTTCCGGATCGAGGACGCCGGCAAACAAATCTACCTCGACCCGTGGAAGCTTCCCGACGGATTACCGCAGGCGGACATTCTGCTCATCACGCATGCGCACTACGACCATTTCTCGCAGGAAGACATCGCAAAGATTAAGAAAACCGGGACGACTTTTTTTGCGCCGAAAGACGTGGCATACCAGATCGACGGGACGGTCATCACAGTTTCGCCGGGCCAGTCCTTCACTGTGGGAGAGCTCAAAATCCGCTCGGTTCCGGCGTACAACCTCGGGAAGGATTTTCATCCGAAAGTGAACAACTGGGTCGGTTACATTCTCACCCTTTCCACTGGGCAGAAAATCTACCACGCCGGCGATACGGACTTTATTCCCGAACTCCGGAATGTCGTCGCGGACATCGCGCTCCTGCCGTGCGGCGGCAAGTACACGATGAACGCCCCGGAGGCGGCATCGGCCGCGAATGCGTTCAAACCGCAGGCTGTCATCCCGATGCATTGGGGGGACATTATTGGCACGATGCAGGACGCGGAAGAATTCAAGAAGGAGTTCAAGGGGACGACCATTATCAAGACAGTCGAGAGGAAATGAAAATCACCCTCTACCAGAAGCCGACCTGCTCCACATGCCGGCAAGTGTATCGAGAGCTGAAAAGTGCGGGGGTGGATTTTGAGGAAGTGGATTACTTCGTCGAACCGATTCCAGAGGCGAAACTGCGGACGCTTGTGTCGAAGATGGGAGTCAAGCCGCAGTCTCTCTTCCGAAAGAATGAGCGAATCTACCGGAAATTGCGACTGGGTGAGAAGGATGTTTCCGACGACGAGGCGATCGCTTTAATGGTCAAACATCCGGAGCTCCTTCAGCGCCCGATCCTTGAGCGCGGGACAAAAGCGATTCTTGCGCGCCCCGCGGAGCGGCTTCGGGAGATTTTACGCGAGCCGGAGACCCGACTCCTCGATCAACCGGCGTAACCGCTGTTCGTCCCTCTTCCAGTACCGAATGGTGAGTTGTACCTGCCCGTCCTCGTACGACCGTTCCAGCACCTCCGTTAAATCGTAGATTTGCGAGATGAGCCGCTGCCGGGATTGCGGCACCACGATGTGTCCCTCGGTGAACTCGCGGTTGAGGAGATTGGCGACTGCTTCCTTCAACCCGAGGATATTGATGCCACGCGTTGCGGAAATGAAGACATGCGCGGGATGGGCATGCGCGAGCTGCGCCAGGACGCTCCGATCTTCGAGAAGGTCGATCTTGTTGAACACGAACAATGTCGGGAGCTCCGCCGCACCGATATCGGCCAGAGTGTCTCGTACGACCTGGATATGGCCCTCAAACCGTGCCGCAGAAACATCCACGACGTGCAGGACGAAATCCGCTTCACGGATTTCTTCGAGCGTGCTCTTGAACGACGCAACCAGGTGATGCGGCAGTTTCCGAATAAATCCCACCGTATCCGTCATCAGAACTGAAAGTCCGCCGTCGATATGGACGAAGCGGGTCGTCGGGTCGAGGGTCGCGAACAATCGATCTTCGACGAAGACGTCCGACCCCGATAAAAGATTGAGGAGCGTAGACTTTCCCGCGTTCGTATAGCCGACCAGCGCGGCCCGCGTATGCTTCCGCCGTTCCTTGCGTTGCGTGATCCTCTGCTGGCCAATCCGCTCGAGCTTGCTCTTCAGGTGACTGATCCGCGTCCTGATAAGCCGGCGGTCTGTCTCGATTTGCGTTTCTCCGGGCCCCTTCGTCCCGATCCCGCCGAACTGCTTGGAAAGGTGCGTCCATTGGCGGGTCAGCCGGGGAAGAAAGTACTGCAACTGCGCAAGCTCGACCTGGTTTTTTGCCTCGTGCGTCTTCGCGCGGGATGCAAAGATATCGAGGATCAGGCCGCTCCGGTCCAGGACCTTGCACTCGAGCTCCCGTTCGAGGTTGCGCACCTGGACTGCGCTGAGGTCGTCGTCGAAAATGACAAGCGGAATCCGGTTGGTCTGAACGAGGCCGTGCAGTTCAACGACTTTCCCCTTGCCGATGAGCGTCGCCGGCTCAAGACGATCGCGTTCCTGAACAAGCCGGGAAACCACGACGGCTCCCGCAGTGTCTGCGAGAAGCGCGAGTTCCTCGAGCGATTCCGTCACCTCGTCACGGTCATGCCGGCGCGTCGAGACGCCGACAAGAATGCACGGCTCCTTCCCGGGATGTTCGAGTTCGATCATGTTGTTCCTGCGGCCAAGGGCGTTTCCGGTTCACGGCGTATGCCAAAATTTGCGACGGCCATCTCGACCAGCGCAACGAGGATGGCCGCGATGAGAAACGCCTTCCAGAGTTCCGTGCCGTACCGTGACTCAAGGATTGCCGGGCGAATGTCGCTTGCTCTGGAAATCCTGCTCACCGCGGCTGGCGGGATTCCCACACGGTTCATCAATGCCGCGATGCGGACGTCGTCGGCTCTCCCGAGTTCGGTTTCGCGGCCGTCGATGTTCACCGCGAACTGCTGGACGAGATCTTGATTCGAGTACACGCTGTAGATCCCCGGCACATTCGTCTCGTCGAACGGAATGGCGGTCTCGAGAACTCCCTGGACTGCCTGGACGACCGATTCGACCTTCAGCGGATTTACAACCGTCAACCGCCCTGCATCCGGTCTACTCAATCGAATCGTTGCCTTCTCGCCTGCGACGTAATCCGAAGTACCAGCGCCGGATTGCGCGACGTAGGCGATTGTCCGCTGGATGAGGGGAACGAAGAGACCTTTGAGCGGAAAGTTCGACCACGAAAGGGTCGGGGGAACGCTGAACAAACAGACCGACCCTTCGCCGAGTCGTTGTTCAAGCAGAAACGGGTCTCCGTTGGAAAGCGTCAGCACGACATCCGTCGCCGGGTTCGCCTTGAAATGAACCGTGGTCCGGACGTCGGGCGACTCGACCTCAGGAGGCGACGTTCGACCTTCTTGCTTCCCATCCGAAGGCGTCTCGAACATTCCCCTGAACAGCGGATGCGCCAGATCGGCCTGGCGAATCGACATGGGAATGCTTCCCGCTTCGGTCCCGATGCGGTCGATTCCTTCAGCCAACGGGAGTCCGAGAGGCAGGGAAACGGTCTTGTTGAATGTTGACGGGTCGATGCCATCGCCTGCGAAAACAACGAGCCCTCCTCCTGCCGCGACAAAGCGTCTCACGTGCTCGGTTTGCACCGGACTAAGCTCGACGGCACTGGCGATGACGGCGACGTCGATGCCGCTGAGCGGTGCGAGGGCGAACCGGTCGGACGCCGTCTGCACGATGTCGAGCGCCTGGCCTGACCGCGTGCCGAGGGCGGCGGAAACATATCTGCCCTCATTCTCGGTCCCGACAAGGAGAATTCTGACCTTGTCCGGAATGTGAACGGAGAAATTACGGCGATTGTCGAATTCAATGTCGTCATCCTCGAGTTCGACAAATCCGGGGATGAACCCCGTTCGGGTGGGCACGACGGTGAACGTCGCACGAGCTCGTTTACCCGCCGGAATGTCGATTCCCTTTTGGGCGACGCGCGAGCCATCGAAGAAGACACTCACCACGTGGTTCCGGTCGTCCGACTCTCCCGAATTCAGAATCTCCGCTTCGATGCCGAACGGTTTGTCCTTTTCCAGAAGTGCATCGGTCGGCGAAACGGAGATGATCCCCTCATTATGGGCAATCCGGGAGCCGAGAGGGAAGAGAAAGACCCTCGTTCCGGATGAAAAGAGCTGTTCGGGTCTGTCGGAAGGATGGCCCGATTCGAACACTCCCTTTTGAAAATCGGAAAAAATATAGAGCTCTTTGTTGAAGTTGAGTGAAGGAGTCAAAAGCTTTGCGGAGATCCGCACGGCATCGTCGAGTGTTTTGTAGACGGGAGACGGCTCGAGATGCGCGATCTCCTGGCGAACGAGCGCGAAATCTTTTCGGCCGTGGGTTTGTCCTTGTTGCGCCGGAGCATCGGCATGAGAGAGGGGCACGAGCATCGCGTCGTCCCCTTCTTCGCAAAGGTCGAGCACGGCCCCCGCATCGGACTCGGCTTGCTTGAGTAACTCCCCGCCGGCATCGTGCGCGGTCATGCTGTACGAATCGTCGACGAGGAGCACGACGCTTGTTTTTGCGCGACTCCCCGCCCCGGCCGTCAACGAGCCGCGAAGCGTCGGTCGAGAGAATGCAAGAACGAGAAGGGTGACAAGGAGGGTGCGGAGAATGAGCAGGAGGATCTGCTGAATTCTGAGCCGACGGATTTTCGATTTCTGAAGTTCCTTGAGAAATGTCAACGAGCTGAAATCGACCGTCCGCAATTTCCGGAGATTCAGGAAGTGGAGAACGACGGGAATCACAGCCGCAGCCAGAGCGAAGAGAGCAAGAGGGTTGAGAAATGTCATCGCGCGTAAGAACGAACGGGACGCCGCTTGTTCATGAACGGCAAAAAATTCGTGAGATACTCCCGCACAACTTAAAGTGATTCCGCGGTAAAAGCAAGAAACGAAGGCGCGTGGTAGTCTGACATTTTCCAGCAACCGTCACCCCGAGCATTACGCCGGAGGCCTGACCGCCGAAGTCAGTTGTGAGAGGCAGGCGGGCGCATGTGCTATGAGCGGAGGTTCGGGGTCCGAACATCAGATGCCGATACTCCGCCGGAGATGGATTCGCCGTTCGAACAGAGTTCAGCATGACGCTTCCGTGATAAGTGAGGGCCCATTCAACAGAGGATGCTGCCGGGCGCGTTGCTATTCGAGACTTAATTTGGTAATTTTTTTGAAGATGTCGTTTGTCGACCATATCGGATTGGCTCGCCGGTACTTTCTGATCCTGATTTGCGTTCTCCCTCCGGGTGTTGTTTTCGCGCGTCAGTCCAACGCGTCCCCCGATTCTTCGGTCGTCATACGGCCCATCCTCGTCCCGCCTCGCGGCACTCTTCCGTCCTTTCTCCCACCGCGCGAAGTGAAACGCCCGCGTGTTGCCCTTGTGCTGAGCGGAGGGGGTGCGCGCGGCATCGCGTCGATCGGAGTCCTGAAGGCGTTCGAGCGCGCGAACATTCCCATCGACCTGATCGTCGGCACGAGCATCGGGAGCATTGTGGGCGGGCTCTACTGCGCCGGATACTCGGCATCCGACCTCCAGAAGCTGGCCGATACGACCGATTGGTCGGCCGTCATCAATTACAGCGACGACGCCAGCCGGCGCGACCTCCCGCTCGACCAGAAGATCATCCGGGAGCGGAGTATTTTCGTCCTCCGGTTCAACGGCCTGGAGCCGATCATCCCGACGTCGTTCGCAAGCGGTCAGAGTCTGACAAATTATTTGGATGTCCTTGCGCTGCAGGGAATCTATCATCCCCACCCTTCGTTCGACGATCTGCGCATACCGTTTCGGGCGGTGTGCACCGACCTCATCTCCGGAAAACAAGTGATCCTGGACCGGGATGACCTCGGCGAGGCCATGCGGGCCAGCGTCTCCGTCCCCCTTCTCTTTACACCCGTACGGAAGGATACAATGGAACTGGTCGACGGTGGGATCCTTGCGAACCTGCCGATCGACGTCGCACGGCAATGGGGAGCCGATATCATCGTGGCCGTCGACGTGACGAGCCCGCTCCGTCCCCCCAACCTTCTGAACGCTCCCTGGGAAAAAGGGGAACAGTTGATGGGAATTATGATGCAGCAGGCCAATGCGGAGGCGATCGCGAAATCGGACCTCGTCATCACGCCAAAGCTCGGCAATCGAATCTCGTCCGATTTCTCCGACCCGGATTCGCTCATTTTCAAGGGGGAGGAGGCCGCGAACCAGGCGATTGCACGGCTCCGGGACCTGATTCGTAAGCGTGGGACAAACCCGGCGCGCAGTGACACCGCCCGGGTTTTTCCCCATCCACACATAAAATACGACCACGAGGTCGTCACCGGTGCGCTTGCCGACCGTCTCAACGCATTGGATTCCGCATCGACCGTCAGTGACGGACAACTTCAGGCGCTCGCTTCCGATATCCAGGCTCTTGGAGTCTATGAAAGCGTGGCGCTGAATCTCCGGGAAATCCCCGGAGAAACCGACATCTCACTTCAAACGGTCCCCAATCCCATTCTTCGTTCCGTGGACATCCAGGGTTGCTCCGTTGTTTCTGCCGAATCGCTCATCGTCCGATTCAAACCTCTCCTTGGACGCCCTCTTGACATGAACGGGACCCGGCGCGCGCTGGAGAATATCCTCCTGGATTACCGCGATGCCGGATACTCCATGGCGCGGATCATTGCGGCGCAATTCGATTCCACGACGGGCCGGGGCGTCGTCGTCATGGATGAAGGAACCATCAGCCGCATGGATATTCGGGGGACGGAGAAGACGAAGGACTACGTGATCTGGCGCGAACTTCCCTTTAAACGCGGCGACGTTTTTCAGGTTGCGCAAGTGGCTCAAGGCATGCGGAACATCTATAATACCGGTTTGTTCGAGCAAACATCGCTCAGCATTCACTATGAAGGGGATCATAATGAAGATCTTGTCGTCGTCATCCACGCCCGCGAACGGAGCTCCGAGCTGATCCGCCTCGGCCTGCGGGTTGACAGCGAGAGGGACTTTCAGCCCGGGATCGATGTGCGCGATGAGGACTTCCTCGGCATCGGAGCCGAGCTGGGGGCACGGGCATTCGGCGGCGACCGGAATCAGTCGTATATCGGCGAGTTCAAGGCGAACCGTATCTTCGACACGTATCTGACGTTCGGGCTTCGCGGATACGTGACGTCGAAGGACATCAACGTTTTTTCCGACGACCCGTCGAATGACCCGTACCACTTCAGCCGCTCCCGAACCGGTGAATTCCGCGAAGTGCGGCATGGGACGACCGCAAACTTTGGCATGCTTCTGGAAACGCTGGGCAGAGTGACGATCGAAGGAAGGTTGGAAAAGGATGAGGCGTACAGCATCTTCAAGCAACCGATCCCGAACCAGGATTACAGTATTTCATCGATCAAGTTCGCGACGGAAGTGGATACGAAGGATCGATATCCTTTTCCGACCGACGGGGTGACGGTGGATTTTTCGTACGAGCTTGCTTCCGTTCAGGTCGGCCAGGTCGGGTACACGAAAATGATGTTCGCATACGAACAATACGAGACGATCGTCGACCGTCATGTCATTCATCCAAAACTCGTCGTGGGGCTTGCCGATGAGACCCTGCCGATCACGGAGGAATTCAGTCTGGGGGGCGAGGACTCCTTCTACGGCTACCGGGAGAACAACGCCCTGGGCCGACAGCTTTTCTACGCAAGTCTCGAATATCTTTACCACGCGCCGTTCCGGATCATCTTTGACACCTACTTCCGGGCGCGGTACGATTTTGGTTCCATCTGGGAAAAACCGGAAGAGGTCCGCGTCGAGGACCTCAATCACGGCATCGGTCTCGGTCTCGCGTTCGATACGCCCGTCGGCCCGGTCAACCTGGCCGTCGGCCGCAGCTTTTATTTCAGGACAGACCTGCTGAACCATCCCGTGAGTCTCGGTTCGGTCGTTTTTTATTTCAGCATCGGATATTCTCTTGATTGACGATACCCGGTTTTGATTTTGCGAAGAACGTGGTACATTATCCCCAACTCAACCACTCATTTCCCACGGAAAAAATATCATGACGACAAAACCTCCCCCGGCGGTTGCTGAGTTCGCCGCAGACTCGCTCGAGCGTCTTGCTTACTCCGTTGTCGCTGAAATCCAGACACGCGAACCCAACGACCGGAATCGTCTCGGTTATAATGTGTGGGCGTGGTTGAAGGAGGGGCGGGGAACTCTCGCGCAGGCAATCAAGAATTCCGGTGTGCGCACGACGCTGCCGCTGGAAGAGGTTGTGAAGATTGTCACGAAGCGATTGGCGGAGAAGGGGATAAGCGCGGTTTAGCGCGCTCCGGCAGTTTCCGTCAAAGGCCATCAGCCGGACGCTGACGGCCTTTGCTTTATCGAGGTCCGGTTTTCAAGACCGAAGGAGGGTTCGATGGATTTGGGATTGAAGGGGAAGGTTGCGCTTGTTGCAGCGGCGAGTGACGGACTGGGCAAGGCATCGGCGCTCGCGCTTGCGCGTGAAGGGGCGCGCGTTGCAATCTGCGGACGACGCAAGGAAATGGTCGACGATGCCGCTGCCGATATCCGACGGCAAACGGGAGCCGACCTCCTCGCAGTCCAGGCGGACGTCGCCCAGGCCGCCGACGTCACGAGGTTCGTTGAAGAAACAAGGAAGAAGTTCGGCACGGTCCATGTTCTCGTGAACAACGCCGGGGGTCCGCCGACGGGAGACATTCTCACGCTCTCGGATGACGATTGGGAGCGCGGCTTTCGGCTGACAATGATGAGCACGGTACGCCTGACCCGCGCCGTACTGCCGATGATGATGGCCCAACGATGGGGAAGGGTCGTGACAATTACATCCTTCGTTGCCCGCCAGCCGTTGAACGAGCTCATCCTCTCTGCCGCCATGCGGCCCGGCATTCACGCCCTTACGAAAATTCTCTCGAATCTCCACGCTCCCCAAAACATCACCGTCAACGCCGTTGCACCCGGGAATATTCTGACGAAGCGGCAGGAGAATTTGAACGCGGAGCGGGCGAAGAAAAAAGGGGTGCCGTTGGACCAATACTGGGCGGAAGTTGCGAAGGAAATTCCCTCGGCGCGCTTCGGCCGCCCCGAGGAAGTGGGGAATGTCGTCGCCTTCCTTGCCTCGGAGCAGGCGAGCTACATCAACGGCGTCTCGCTCCTCGTCGACGGCGGCCTCACCAAAGCCGCGCCGTGATGCACCGCAAATTTATTCGCGATTTCGTTCCTTCCGAACGTAATCGGCGAACGCATATCCATCGTGCGGCTCGAACGAGACGCGCTCAAACTCGCGGCCGATGAGATGTTCATACGGCGGGAAGTACGTGTCCCCGTCCCCATCGTTTTCAACGATTGTCAGTTTCAGTTCGTCCGCCAAAGCGAGCGTTTCGTTAAAAACCTTCCCGCCTCCGATCACGAACACCGTCTCTTCGTTTCGCAGAGCTTCCAACGCCGACGCCAGCGTGGGATACGTTTCGACACCGGGGAGGGCGCGCGATGTCAGGACGACATTTCTGCGCCGGGGCAGCGGTTTCCCCAGCGATTCAAACGTCCGGCGGCCCATGAGGACGACATGGCCGGTGGTGAGCTGTCGAAACCGCTTCAGGTCTTCCGAGATATGCCAGGGGAGCTTGCCGCCGATGCCGATCACGCGTTTTCGGTTCAGGGCGGCGATGAGGATGAGTTTCACACGGCGACCTCAAACTTGATCGGGTCGTAGCACTCGTACCCGGCAAGTTCAAAATCCTCGAACTGCAGCTGGTCGATCGGTTTCCGGGCAATGACCAGTGTCGGGCGCTTCTTTGGTGTCCTCTTGAGCTGTTCCCTCAGGCCGTCGACGTGATTGACGTAGATGTGCGCATCGACGATTGTGTGGCTGAAGTATCCGACCTGAAACCCGGTTTCCTGCGCGATTGCCTGAGTCAGGAGCGCGTACGCGGCTATGTTGAACGGGATGCCGATGGCGATGTCGCCCGAGCGCTGGGTGAGGTGACAATGGAGCTTGTTCCCTTGAACGTTGAAAACGAATGTGTAGTGGCACGGAGGGAGTTTGCTGAAGAGGGCGTTCCCCGGCTCCCAGGCCGAGATAACCATCCTGCGCGAATTTGGGTTTGAGCGGAGAATCCTGATGACCTCGGCGACCTGGTCGATCTCCTTCACTTCGTACTTGCCCGTGGCAGGATTGACCTGAGCGCTGGGGAACCTTCGCCAATACCGTCCGTACGCGGTCTCGAGGTCCCCGTTTTCGTCCGCCCATGCATCCCAGATCTTTGTCTTCTTGCGCAGGTTCCGAATGTGGTCCTCGCCCGAAAGATACCAGAGGACTTCGTACAAGACCGACTTGAAATTGAGGCGCTTCGTCGTCACGAGCGGGAAGCCCTCGCTCAGGTCGATGGCGTAATGTTCGCCGAACACCGACAGCGTATCGACGCCGGTGCGATTATGTTTCAGCGAGCCCTTCTGGAGAACCCGTTCAACGAGGTCCAGGTATTCTCTCATGGTCTTCTACGGTGAGTGTCGTTGCCGATGCTTTGTGTGACGAGCGTTTCCCGATCCCGCATCCGTCGGACTGAATGTAGCAAAAAACAAAATGAGTTGCGATTTCGGTTTCCCTCATTCCGGCCGAACAAAAATCCCATCAACCTCCCCCTCGTCCATCCCGAGAAATGGTTCCATTCCAACCTTGACAAAAAGGTCAATTGTGGGGATATTCTCCATCCGTTTCCATGAACCCGACGCGCCGAATAATTGCCGCTCTTGCCGCACTTACTTTTGTGTGGTGCGCCCTCATTGTCAGCGCTCCTGTCTGCCAGGGTCTTTTCGGCACGAATGTCTGGAGCGGTAACGTGTATGCGTTCTTTTCCCCCATCTGCCACCAGCTGGACGACCGATCGTTCCATATTCTGGGCTTCAAATTCGCGGTCTGCATCCGATGTTTCTCCATCTATGCCGGGTTTCTGATTTCCATCTCAGCGCTCCTATTGCGCCGCGGCGTGCAACTCCGCCTCCCGGAATCGAAGTATCTCCTTGCCGCCCTCCTTCCGATGCTCATCGATGTCGCGTTGGATACCGTCGGAGTTTTTCGGAGCACGTCGTTATCGAGGATCGTCACCGGGTCGCTGTTCGGCCTCGTCGCACCGTTTTTCATCGTCCCGCCGCTGACGCAGGCACTGCGTCAACTCCGGATTTTCCCATTTTCCCGAGGAGCCGTCCTTCATGCAGGCAACACCGAATAAGCTGCGCCCTGCCTTGCTGGCGGGAGCTGTCATCGGGGCGATCTCCGGCGTCCCGGGTCTGAACCTCATCAACTGTTGTTGTTGTGCGGGCATTCTGTTCGGTGGAGCGCTCGCGTATTATCTCTACCTTCAGGAGTACCGCACCCTTCCGGCGCCGAGTGACCCGCAATACCGCATCTGGGTCGGAACGATCCCGGTCGACATTCGCCTCGCCCCCGAACCGTCGGACGCCCTGATCTTGGGTATCATCGCCGGCATTGTCGGCGCGGTTACCGCGAGCTTGCTGCAGGGATTCATCACCTTGATATTCGGTCCACTCGAGGCAGAGTTTGTCAAGAAAATGGCGCTCCGGGTGTTTGACTATCTGGAAAAAGGGGGGTCGGTTCCGGCGGGAGCACTCGACCAGGCGCGTGACCAGCTCGATGAATCGCTCCGCGAAGCCATTACATTCGGGGGATTCCTGCGCGGACTTCTGTTTACGCTCATTCTGTATCCCATCTTCTCGATGCTGGGCGGACTCATCGGCTATGGATTGTTCGGCAGAAAACGATCGATCCAGGCTCCGGGGGCGCCGCAGTGAAGATTCTTCCGGTCTTTTGTCTGCTGCTGATGCGGCCGGGCGGAGATGTTTTGCAGGGCGGCGATGAAGTGGCGGAGATACGAAAAGTTCTGGAAGATCAGGTTGCCGCGTGGAATGCGGGCGACTTGAAGGGATACATGGCGGGATACTGGAAGTCGGACAGCACCGTGTTCACAAGCGGAGGGACGCTCGTTCGCGGTTGGGACAGCGTCTATGCGCGGTATCGAAGAGCCTACAGCAACAGGGAAAAAATGGGATCGCTGGAGTTCGGCGACCTCACCGTCCGGATGCTCGGACCCGAAGCCGCGGTTGCCTCAGGCGCATGGAAATTGCATCGAAGCGGAGGAGACGTCGGCGGTAGATTCACCCTGATCGTGGAGCTCAAAGACGGGCTGTGGCGCATCACGCACGACCACACATCCTCGGCTTCATAGTCATTCCGTTGCGTGGAATGGAAAAGGCGGCTTCCAGAGCCGCCTTTTTTATTTCGGTTGTTCTGTCTCTCTGCGGGGCGCCCCTCAACGGCGCGAATCGTTCAGCAGCGTCAGAACTTCTCGCGTGAACTCGAACGACATGCGCAGTGCTCCCGGCGTGACCTCGGTCGACCGGTCGTTTGGCGTGTGCATCACGCGCAGGACCTTGGGCATTTTATCGGGGTCCGCCTTCATCCCGTTCTTCGCCATCTCGGAAAGTTTGTCGGCGTCCCCGGTCGGCACGATCGAGATCGAAATATTTTCGAGCCGCACACGGGCGAACGATTCGTAATCCGAGTCGGGGAAGTACTCGCGTTCCTTGAATGGAAATTTTGTGAACTCAGCCGCCCGCCGGACAATCGGCAATATCAGGTTATCGTCCCCCTCGCCGGTGGGCCCGACGTACACTTCCTGGCCGGTGCCCTCCACGTCGAGGTTGATCATGGCGAGGTGCGTCATCCGGTTGGAAAACCGCTCGATGTAATTCGACGAGCCGAAGAGCCCGTCCTCCTCGCGGTCGAAGAAACAAAAATCGACGCTGTATCTCCACTCCTTTTCTTTGAGGGATTTCGCAAGTTCGAGGAGGACGGCGACTCCCGAGCCGTTGTCGTTCGCCCCCGGCGATCCGGGAACGGCGTCGTAATGGGCACCGACGACAATTTTCTTCCTGCCATGGCCGACCGTGGCAATGATGTTCTCGCCCGTAATGATGGTCGTGTCGCCGCGTTTCACCGACGTTGTGGTGAACGGCGTGGTGAAATAACCGACGCCGGATTTCTGGAGTTGCGCCTTGATGAAGGCACCGCGATCGTCGTGCGACTTTCCTTCGATCCCGAGGACAAAGGAGTAGAGCTCGTCCTCGGTAGACATCGGCTGCTGGGCGGCAGCCCGCAGCGGAAATATAAGCAGGAGGGTAAGGAGCGCGCCGGTGCGGAGCGACGCCGGCGGCCAGGGGCGAAAACGTGTGATGGCTTTCATCGGTTGAGTTTTATCCTGAATGTTGTTCCGATTCCGGGACGGCTTTCCTTGACGAAGAGCTTTCCCCGGTGATATGTTTCAATGATTCGCTTTGACAGGCTGAGGCCGAGTCCCCATCCCCGTTTCTTGGTCGAGAAGCCGGGCCGGAATACATCGTTCCGGTGTTTCAGGTCGATTCCCTTGCCGGAGTCCGACACGTCGATGTACAAATGATTCGGCCTCTCGCTGACGGCGAATGATATCCTTCCTTCGCCGTTCTCGATCGCATCCAGCGCATTCTTCGTCAGGTTTTCGATCACCCACTCGAAGAGCTCGCGATTGATGTTCGCGTTCGGATTCCCCGCCGATTCGATCGTCAACTGGACCTTCTTTCCCATGTGCGGAATCCGCCGCTCAAAATACTCCGTCACACGCGTGATGACGTCGACGACGTTTTCTTCATGCAGGTCGGGTTTCGACCCGATCTTCGAAAAGCGTCCCGCGATCTTTTGGAGGCGGTGGAGGTCATTCTCCATGTCGCGGATGGTGTCCATGGCTTTCGGGTCGTCCCGGGCCTGTTCCCGGAGGAGCTCGACCCATCCGAGCATGCTCGAGATCGGCGTGCCGAGCTGATGCGCCGTCTCCCGCGCCATGCCTACCCAGATATTGCTCTGCTCACTCCTCTTGATATAGCTGAAGCTGATGTAGCCGATAAGAATGAAGACCGCCACAACACCCAACTCGAGATACGGAAGGCGTCGCAGTTTCGTGATGAGCGGCGATTCTCCGTAGTGCACGCGGCTGAGGACGATCGTATCCTGATACGTGACGAGGATGGGCGGATGGATAACATCCATCTCGACGGTCATCGACCGTAGCGTGGACCGCCAGCCGGGGTTTGCGTTCGAGGTATCAATCTCAATGTTCCGGAAGTTCTTGATCTCCCTGTTTGTATTGTCCGTTTCAATGACGGGGAAATCGATGGCGTTAATCACTTCGTTGAAGACGAAGTTGTAATCTCCTTCGCCGGTGCGCGGGCTTGCGATGTACTCGAGCGAGCGGGCATAAAGATCCGCAACCTGCTGCTCTTTCGCATGGAGGGCCTGGACGATCTCGTGCGTGTACCACAACGTGCCGCCGACGATCAGGAAAGCGAGGGCCAGAAGAATGATCTTCAGCTTCCCCGATGCGGGGAGCGTCGCAGTGGGAATCGCGATGCGTGCAGGAGACGGCATTATCCGGCCTGGTGCGGGTGCTTCACAATCGGAGGTTCAGGATCGCGGAAGGAAAAATTCATCGCCGTCGGAGGTTATTGTGCGACGTTGAGCGTCTGGTCCCTTCTCGCGCCGACGGAGACCATTCGAATTCTTGAGTCGAGAAGCCGCCCGACGGATTCGACATATTTCCGGGCGTTGGCGGGAAGAGCCCGGTACGACCGGACCTGGCCGATCGGCGTTCGCCAGCCGCGGAAGGATCGATATTCGGGCTCCGATTCCTCAAGCGTTCCGACATCGGTGGGGAAATGACGGAGGATCTTTCCCTTGCGGCGGTAGCCAACGCAAACGAGTATCTCGTCGAACTGGTCGAAGACGTCGAGCTTCGTCATCGCAAGGGATTGAATTCCGTTGACCCGTACCGAATACTTCAAGCTCACGAGGTCGAGCCATCCGCAGCGGCGCGGCCTGCCGGTGGTGGCTCCGAACTCGTGGCCGATTTCCCGCAGCCGGCTGCCTGTCGCATCCTGGAGCTCTGTCGGAAACGGCCCATTCCCGACGCGCGTGGTGTATGCCTTGGCGACGCCGATGATCGACCGGATGGAGGTTGGAGGGATGCCCAGCCCCGTGCACGCCCCGCCGCTCGTCGGGCTCGAGGAGGTCACATAGGGATACGTGCCGAGGTCGATGTCGAGCAAAGCTCCCTGGGCCCCTTCGGCGAGGATGTGCTTCCCCTTGCGAATTTCGCGGTCAAGATATTCCGAAGTGTCGGTGACGTAGCCGTCGATCTGCTTGTCGAACTCCTCATACTCATGAATGATCGCATCGACGTCGAGCTCGCGCGTGCGATACAGCTTGCGCAGGAGCTCGTTGTTCTGCTCGATGTTCTGCTTGAGCTTGGTCGAAAGGACGTCGCGATTCAACAGGTCGACGACACGAATGCCGGCGCGCATGTATTTGTCGATGTAAGCCGGGCCGATCCCCCGGCCGGTTGTCCCGATCTTCTGAGTGCCGCGGTCGCGCAACGTGTCGAGAACTTTGTGGTACGGCATGATCAGGTGCGCGTTATGACTGATGAGCAGACGACCGCGGACGGAAACACCCGCCGCTTCGAGCCGGGCGATTTCCGCCATAAGGGCGGCGGGGTCGACCACAACGCCGTTGCCGATCACACAGGTCACGCGGGGATGAAATATGCCGGATGGGATGAGATGGAGGACAAACTCGCGTTCCTCCGATCCGTTCTTCGACGGGATGACCACGGTGTGGCCGGCGTTCGCCCCACCCTGATACCGTGCCACGATGTCGACTTTCCCGCTGAGCAGGTCGACGATCTTCCCCTTGCCTTCGTCTCCCCACTGTGCGCCGACGATGACCTCGACAGGCATAATTTGAAATCGGAATGCGGAATGGTGAGTGCGGAATGCGCACCACGCATTGTCGCACGAACGGGAAGGCGATTGCGCGGGCGCAGCGTTTGTCGTGATAGCTACAAAAAATTTTAACGAAAGACAAGGCATGTGCGGCTACGGTCGTCTCCTCAATTCAGCGGACTCCAACATATTACGGAAACATCATGCTCAACGTGATTGCCCCGTGCATCGACGCGGTTTCCGCATCTGACGTTCACAGACCCCGAACCTCAGCCAGATGCGGATGAGCCTGCCTTTCACGACTGACCACGGCACAGATATCGGGGTGACAGTTAATTGGAAAGAGGACACGACCGCGGCTTTCGATTACCGCCTTTGGAGATAGCAAAATTCTTCGTACTTTGTCCCGCATTTCTGAGAAATCACACCGACGATTCTCACGCAATGGAGAAAAAAATCGGCAATGCGACGGGGTCCGCGCGCCTTAAGGAGATCTTTTTCGGGAGGCCGCGCAATCTTCAGGATCCAACGATCTTCCATCGCATTTCTCTCATCGCATTTCTTGCATGGGTTGGTCTCGGGGCCGACGGCCTCTCATCCTCCGCCTATGGGCCGGATGAAGCATTCCGGGCCCTGGGCCAACACGCCTATCTCGCCATCGGGCTGGCTCTTGCGACCGCCTTCACCGTCTTCGTCATTTCCTATGCATACTCACGGATCGTCGAGAACTTTCCGTACGGCGGCGGCGGATACATCGTCGCGACGAAGCTTCTCGGCCCGCGCTACGGAGTGATCTCGGGCGCCGCCCTCCTCGTCGATTATGTTTTGACGATTTCCGTTTCGATTGCCAGCGGCGCCGACCAGATATTCAGCCTGCTTTCCCCTTCCCTTCTTCAATACAAGCTCGTCGTGGTCGCGGCCGTCATCGGCCTCCTGACGATTCTTAACCTCCGCGGGGTGAAGGAATCGGTCACAATTTTGACCCCCATTTTCCTCATCTTCCTTCTGGCGCATTTCACTCTCATTCTCGGCGGCATCGCAACCCACCTCTTCGAGACAGGTGCGGTAGTCTCTGAGATCCGATCGGGTGCAGAGACCGACATCCGGACGATCGGCTTCATGGGGATCGCAGCCCTTTTTGTCAGGGCGTACTCGATGGGAGCCGGGACATACACCGGCATCGAGGCCGTGTCCAACGGGATTCAGATCATGCGCGAACCGAAAGTGGAGACGGCCCGAAGGACGATGGCCTACATGGCGCTCTCGCTGACATTTACGGCGGGGGGGATTTTGCTCTGCTATCTTCTCTTTCATGCATCGCCCGAGACCGGCAAGACTATGAACGCCGTTCTTCTCGAACGATTTGCGGGGAATTGGCGCCCGCTCGACCTGCCGCTGGGCCGGCTCTTCGTGGTTGTCGCGCTCGCTTCCGAAGCCGCGCTGTTGTTCGTCGCCGCGCAGACGGGGTTCATCGACGGACCTCGCGTGATGTCCAACATGTCACTGGACTCCTGGCTGCCGCATCGATTCAGCTCTCTTTCAAACCGCTTGACGATGCAGAACGGCGTCGTCCTGATTGCGAGCGCTGCGATTGCCACACTTCTCTACACGAAAGGAAATACTTCCACGCTTGTCCTAATGTACTCGATCAACGTCTTTCTGACATTTTCGCTGTCCGAGGTGGGGATGGTCCGTTACTGGATCCAGCAGCGGACAAGAGACCCGGAGTGGTCCCGCCACATTGTCATTCATGTGATCGGGCTTTGCCTCTGTCTGTCCATCCTGTTCGTCAGTCTCTACGAAAAATTCGGGGAGGGGGGATGGATCACGCTGCTCGCCACAACGGGGGTCATCGGACTTTGTTACCTCATCAAACGGCACTACACCATCGTGAAGGGAAATCTCGGACGGCTCGACGAAATTCTTACCGATATCCCGCCGGAACAGATGACGGCGGAGAGACCGGTCGACCCGAGCGCGGCAACAGCGGTGATTCTTGTGTCGGAGTTCGGCGGCCTCGGCATTCACACGCTTCTCACGATCCAACGTCTGTTTCCCAATCACTTCAGAAATTTTCTCTTTGTCTCGATCAGCCTCGTCGACGCTGGTACCCTGAAAGAACGGACGGATGTGCAGCACACGATCAGTCAAACGGAAGATTCGCTGAAGCAGTATGTCGCTTTCGCAAAAAAATTGGGGCTTACTGCCGCATATCGGATGGGGGTGGGGATCGATGTATTGGACGAATTGGAAAAACTCACAGTCCAGATCGCCAGGGAGTTCCCGCGGTCGATCTTTTTCTCGGGGAAGCTGGTGTTCGAGCGCGACCGGTGGTACCAACGCTTCCTCCACAATGAAACGGGTATGGAGTTCCAGAGGCGTGCGCAGTTTGCGGGCCTCAATGCCATGGTTCTCCCCATCCGGGTGTTCGATCTCGCGAAAAAAGTCTCTTGATCAGGGGCGACGGAATTTGGTGATGAACCATGGATAAATTCGTCATCCAGGGAGGCAGGCCGCTCCGGGGGACCGTGACGGTCAGCGGGGCGAAGAATGCCTCGCTCGCGTTGATGCCGGCGACGCTTCTTGCACCGGGACGGTTCATGCTTCGGAATACGCCGAAGCTGCGGGATGTGGCGACGATGACGCGGCTCCTCGAGTCGATGGGGCTGGCGCTCGAACAGAAGGATCACACGCTGTTCGTCGATTCATCGCACATCGCAAACCAGGAGGCGCCGTACGAGCACGTCAAAAAGATGCGGGCCTCGATCTACGTCCTCGGTCCCCTGATTGCCCGCTTCGGCCGGGCCCGGGTCTCCCTTCCCGGAGGATGCGCCTGGGGGCCGCGCCCGGTCAATCTGCATCTCGAGGGGCTTCGCAAGCTCGGCGCGCAGATCGACCTCGAATCAGGGTACATCGTCGCGAAGGCGGCCCGCCTCGCAGGAGCGAGGATCCTGTTCGATATTTCCAGCGTCGGGGCGACCGGAAACGTTCTCATGGCGGCCGTTCTGGCGAAGGGAACAACCCTCATCGAAAATGCGGCCATGGAGCCCGAGATTACGTCGCTTGCGGAGTTCCTCGTGTCGATGGGGGCGAAGATCGACGGAATCGGTACCGCGCATCTTGAAATCGAGGGCGTCGACGACCTGCACGCGGCGGATGCGACGACGATACCGGACCGCATTGAGGCCGGAACGTTTATGATTGCCGCGGCCATGGGGGGGAAGGGATCAAACGTGCGCATTGCCGGCTGCAATCCGAAACACCTGGGAGCGCTCGTCGTGAAGCTGGACGATGCCGGTGCAACCGTCCGGACGGGCAGCGACTATGTTGAGGTCGACGGGCAGGAGGAGATTCGGCCTGTCAACGCCGCGACGGCGATATATCCGGGATTTCCGACGGACCTTCAGGCGCAGTGGATTGCATTCATGGCCCGGGCAAACGGGACGAGCACCGTGACAGACACGATTTACTTCGACCGGTTCATGCACGTGCCCGAGCTCAACCGGCTTGGGGCAAACATCAGCGTGAAAGAGAACATTGCGACGGTTGTCGGTGTCCCCGGGCTTCGCGGCGCCAAGGTTATGTCGACCGACCTTCGGGCGAGCGCGTCTCTCATCCTCGCGGGACTTGCCGCGGAAGGGAGAACCGAGGTGCTTCGGGTTTACCACCTTGACCGCGGGTACGAGAGTATTGAAAAGAAACTCCAGGCTCTTGGAGCTTCGATCACCCGGGAACGCGGTGAAGAATTTTAATTGACCTCCGTGCCGGTATTCGCCAAAATACCATCACCCTCCGATTTGTCGGCGGGTAACGCGAAGATTCTGCACATCCTCCCAACGCATTTCTAAGTGAGACTCCCTCCCATTCCCCGGTCTGTCGCGTACTCCGCTCTCTTTGTTCTCCTCGTTTCGCTGCTCTTCACCCAAATCCCTCTCCTGAACTATCTCGGATTCGAGTTTTCCGCTCTTATGGCGGTCATCTGTTCGCCCGTTGCAGGGCTTATCGTTCTCTCCTTGCAGGCGGGTCCGCCGGCCCCGCCGAAGGAGTCCCGGCGGCGATTCCGTCTCTCGGTCCTGTTCTCCCTGCTTCTTACTCTGATCCCGTTTGGAGTCATGAGTGCGAACGCCTTCTTCGTGAAGAATTGCTCACTGCTCGAAGGGACGGCGTACTATCTCCTCCTCGTTATCCCATCTGTGCTCTACGCCGCTTGTCTGGCTTTTCTCGTCTTCTCGGTCCGAAAAGAATGGCGGAAGACAACGTTCATCGTTCTCGTCGTCCTTCATCTTCTTCATATCATTCTCGTGACGATGTCCGGACCTCGCATTTTCGCGTTTGACCCCATCATCGGATATTTCCCCGGCATTACGCACGACGAGAGTATCTCCGTCTTCCCCCGGCTCGTCCTGTTCCGAGCGGTGACTTTTCTCGCCGCAGGGATGTATTGGTTCGCCGGTCTTGCATTCCTTCGAAGGCGCGTAGAGAAGATAAAGGTCCTTGCGACGGCCCAGTTTCGCATTGCGACGGTTGCGTTGCTCGCTCTTGCGGCCGTGTTCGTGTGGAGCGACGACCTCGGGCTCTCATCCTCCGATGATTCGATCAAATCAGCGCTCGGCGGAGTGTGCGAGACTCAACATTTCGAGATCATCTATCCTGCCGACCGCCTGACCCCGGCACGGCTGGAGGAGGTCGCCATGTTTCACGAATACCTGTACGACCGCACCTCAGCGCTCCTCCGCGTTTCTCCGACCCGCAAAATCCGGTCCTTTCTCTATCGCTCGTCGACGGAAAAGGGGAGACTCATCGGCGCCGGGTGGACCGACATCACCAAGCCGTGGCTCTCCCAGATCCATATCAACCTCGACGACGTCGAGTCAACCCTTCCGCATGAACTGGTGCATGTCATGGCGGCGGCATTCGGTTTTCCGCTCGTGCGGGCTTCCCTCCGTTCAGGGCTGACCGAAGGCCTTGCCGTGGCGATTGCCGACGAATCGGACGGCCGCACCCTGCACAGGACGGCGGCCGAGATCCTCACGAGCGGCGTGAAGCCGGATATGTCCCTCCTCGTGTCGCTCTTTGGCTTCTTCCAGATCTCTCCGGCCGTCAGCTATCCTCTCGCAGGGTCGTTCTGCAAATTTCTCATCAATCGTTACGGGCTCCGGAGGTTCAAGACGCTCTACCGAACTGCCAATTTCGAAATATTGTATGGTAAAGACGTCGAACAGCTCGCGGCGGAGTGGCGCCGATACCTGGATACCATCCCTGTCACGCAGTTTGAGGTCGAGAAATCAAACTATCTCTATCGACGACCCTCGATCTTCCTTAAAGAGTGCGCGCGCGTCGTTGCCGACCGTACAGAGCGCACCCGTTCCATGCTTTCCCGGAAACAATACCAGGCGGCGCTCGATGAAGCCCGCCAAACGCTCAAGCTCAGCAGGACACCCGAGGCGATCCAGCAGGAAATTGCCGCCCTCTTTCGGCTCCACGAATACCGCCCGGCGATCGATGAAGGGAGAAAGGCGCTTCGCGATTCCACGCTTGGCGGTTCGCTCCTTCCGCTCAAGTTGATGGTGGGGGATTGTCTCTGGGCGTTGTCGGTAAAAGGGGAACCTGCGGGACTGAACGAGGCGAGAAAGCTGTACGGAGAGTTGCTGGAGACGCATCTTTCCGACGGATGGGACGAGGCGTGTGCAGTCCGGCTTGCGATCACCGGCGATTCCAAAGTGCGCGCCGCGCTTCAACCTGTGTATGTTGAAGACATGTCTGACAGCGCCCGGAACGTCCTTCTCGACAAGATGTCTTCGGCCGGTCCCGCGGCAAACATCTCGCGCTATCTCCGCGCCCGTGACCGCTTCATGCGTGGCGATTTTTCCGCCGCCGTCGAGTTGCTGCAAAACGTTCGCATGATTGGGAATCCAATTCTTGAATCGATTCGGCTCGGCCGGCTCGGCCGCTCGTACTTTTATTCGGGCCATTACGAGATGGCGAAGGAGAGCTTTCAA
>DATJYV010000102.1:0-6450 GCA_035499415.1 Bacteroidota bacterium | reverse complement strand
AATCAGGCATACGATGGAGTTCGGAGTCCTCGTGAACGGCCTCCTGGGAACGGCCGGCATGATTCTCGACACCCGGTGGCAAAAGCACTCACGCGCTCTCTGGGTTGCGGGGGCCGTCGCGGTCGCAGCACTCTATATTTTATTTTCCCCTCAATGGAGCGAAGGAACCCTGCTCACCGGAGTCTTCAGACGCATCAACTCTAATGGTGCGCCACCGTCGTCGTACGCCAACTTTGTGAGAGCCACATTTCCACGGTCCGTCCTCTATTACAAAGAAGGAGCCGGTGCGACGGTCGGCGTCATCGAGGCGGCTTCTCCCGAAGGGAAAGACCGGGTGCTGATCATCAACGGCAAGCCGGATGCATCGTCGATCGGTGATTTCCCCACCGAAATTCTCCTCGGTCAGGTTCCTGCGAACCTGCTCCCCGATGCCAGGCGGGCTCTCGTCGTGGGGTTGGGGAGCGGAATCACCGCGGGCACCTTGCTTCGGCATCCTCTCAGCCGGCTCGACTGCGTGGAAATTCTCCCCGAAGTGGTCGAGGCGTCGTCGTGCTTCGAAGCCGTCAACCATCAACCGCTGAAGGACAATCGATTCCATCTCTTCGTCGAGGACGCCCTGACGTATCTCAACCTGACCCGCGAGTCGTACGACATCATCGTCAGTGAACCGTCGAATCCATGGATCGCCGGTGTCGGAAATCTTTATTCGACCGACTTCTTCGAGCAATGCCGCCTGCGTCTTTCGCACAGCGGGCTTATGGTCCAGTGGTTTCATCTGTACGAGATGGATGATGAGGCGTTTCGGCTCGTTCTCCGAACGTTTCAGTCCATCTTCCCGTACGTCACCCTCTGGGAGCCACTTTCTGCGGACGTCATTATGGTCGGGTCGCAGGAGCCCATCCATCCATCCTTCGAAGCGATGGAGGCATCCATGCACCTGCCGGGCGTGAAGGATGAACTCGACCGGATTCAAATCCCCGATGACGCAACGCTCCTGTCTCTTCAGGCGATAAGCGAGCGCACCGTCCTCCGCATGGAGGGGTTCGGCGAGACGAACTCCGAGGACAAGCCCCTGCTCGAGTATCTTGCACCGCGCGCGTTTTTCATCAATCGGGGTGTCGGCGATGTCAATCGGTTCGATGAACGTGCCCGGCTCCGCGATTCCACCCTCCTGCTGGCGCAGCGAATTCAACGTCGCCCGTTGACCGACGCCGAACGGCTGAACATTGGAATTCTGCACGCGCGGGTGAATCGGGGTAACTCGCTTCTGGGTCATGAAATGCTCGCTGAGGTGTTGAAAAGGAATCCCCGCAATCCCGTGGTTCTGCGCGCCCTTGCGGACGCCTGCGACCGGCTCAACAGGTCCGAGGAAGCGCTTCGATACCGCAAACAGCTCGCCCTCGAGGAACCCCGCAATGCCGATGCGCTCGAATCGTACGCATGGAGCTCCTACACATTCGGCCGTACGTCAGCAAACTTTATCAGCGGTTTTGACACCAATGAATCGGAGCGTCTTCTCCGACGCTGCATGACGCTCGCCGCGGATACGGTTGACCGCTATCACGTGCTCCTGGCCGATATTTTCTTCGACACGCAGCGCTATGCCGAGGCGCGGGACGAGTACCGTGCGGCCCTCGAGCTTCGGGGTGTGTACCTGCCGGACTTTCGGATTCGACAGGACCTCCTTCTGCTCCAGCTCGCGCGCTGCTATCGCGAACTGGGGGTCGACGATCGTGCGGCGCAATTTGCGCTCCAGGCGACTCAGGTCAATCCGAACAACGAAGACGCCAAGGATTTGATCTACGAGATATGGATGAAATCCGACCTGGAAAAAAGAGGGATGAAACCATGATAGGGTCGGCGGTCAGGCGGGACGACACGTTCGAGCGCAACGAAGCCTCGATGGCGGGACTTCTGAAGGCAAACCGCGCGCTCGAAGAGATCATCCGTCTGGGGGGCGGGGTTGAAGCGATGGAGAAGCACGTGAAGCGAGGGAAATTGCCGGTGCGGGAGAGGGTCGCGCGACTCATCGACCCCGGAACGAAATTCACGGAGATCGGGATGTTCGCCGCATACGGGATGTATGGAGAACACGGCGGCGCTCCTGCCGCGGGAACCGTGCTCGGCGTCGGAACGGTCGAAGGACGCGAAGTCGTCATCGTTGCCAACGACGCAACGGTCAAAGCGGGGGCCTGGTTTCCCATGACATGCAAGAAAAATCTGCGGGGCCAGGAGATCGCACTCGAGAATCGGCTTCCGATCATTTATCTCGTCGATTCCGCCGGCGTATTCCTTCCGCTTCAATCGGAAATCTTTCCGGACAAGGAACACTTCGGGCGCATCTTCCGGAACAACGCGATCATGTCTTCCCTCGGCATTCCCCAGATCGCAGCGATTATGGGGCCGTGCGTCGCCGGCGGTGCGTACCTCCCGATCATGAGCGACGAAGCGATGATCGTGGAGAAGACCGGGAGCGTCTTTCTCGCAGGGTCGCATCTGGTGAAGGCCGCCATCGGCGAAGAGATCGACAACGAATCGCTCGGCGGCGCGGCGATCCATTGCGAAGTCAGCGGCGTGACGGACCACCGGATGAAAAACGACGAGGAATGTCTCGCAAAGATCCGGAGCATTGTCGGGAAGCTCGGCCGCAGGGCTCCGTTTGCGTTCGACCGTGCGCGGCCGACGATGCCAAATTTCGACCCCCGCGAAATCCCGGGCGTGGTTCCTGCCGACCGGTCGAAGCCGTACGATATGTACCAGGTCCTCGCGCGGATTCTGGACGACAGCGCTCTCGACGAGTACAAGGCCGACTACGGCAAAACGATCATCACCGGCTACGCCCGGATCGAGGGCTGGGCCGTCGGCATCGTTGCCAACCAGCGTTCGGTCGTCCGGAACGCGCATGGGGAAATGCAGGTGGGGGGCGTCATCTACAGCGACAGCGCCGACAAGGCCGCCCGCTTCATCATGAACTGCAACCAGAAACTGATCCCCCTCGTATTTTTTCAGGACGTGACCGGGTTTATGGTCGGCAGCCGGGCCGAGCAGGGGGGCATCATCAAGGACGGCGCAAAAATGGTGAACGTTGTTGCGAACAGCGTCGTTCCCAAGTTCACGTTCATCGTCGGGAACAGCTACGGTGCCGGCAACTACGCGATGTGCGGAAAGGCGTACGACCCGCGATTGATTTTTGCATGGCCGACGGCGCAGATCGCCGTGATGGGAGGGAAGCAGGCGAGCGAGACGCTCCTTGGCATCAGAGTGCAGGCGATGCAAAAGAGCGGGAAAAAAGTCTCTGCGGGCGAAGAGAAGTCGCTCCTGGATGAGATTCAGGGTCTCTATGAATCGGAGCTCGACCCCAGGTTCGCCGCCGCCCGGCTGTGGGTGGACGGCATCATCGATCCGCTCGAGACGCGCGAGATTGTCGGGCGCGGCATCTCCTGCGCGAGCAACAATTCCGACATGCCCCGATTCAATCCCGGGGTGATCCAGTCATGAGTGCGCGGTGTGTGAATGGCGAGATTTTGGATGGTCATGACGCTCCTGGTCTTCGGTGCGGCGGCGAGACCGGTCCGGGCTCAGTGCGACGGCGTCGCATCCCGCGACACCTTGACCTGGGACTTTGACGAAGAACGCGCCGGCGGTTTTTCCGTCGGCAAAGTCCTGGAGGATACGTTCACACCGCAGTTGATTCTTGACACGCGGAAAATCCGGGCCTACGTCCGAGACCCCCGATTTCGGGCGCTTCTCGAACGATGCGGCGACATGAGGACGGTCGACGGGATCTATCTGAAAGCGCTGATGATCGGCGACGGAAACATCGGCCGCGCATTGTTTCTCGCGCTGATGGCGGTCCTCGAACACCGAAAGGTCGAATTCCGAATGCCGATCGTCGAATCGCTGAATGTCCCGCTCACGTTTGAAGACGACAGCCTCTTTCACGCACGCGTGCACAATCTCCCGTCGAGGATTTACGACGATACTCCATCGGACGCATTCGGAGACAAGGACAAGCTCCAGCATTTCTTTGCATCCGCGTACCTTGCCTATGCATCGGAGGCGCCGGATCTTGCCCGGACGGCGGGAAACATGGTTGAATGGGGAGAGGCGAGATTCATCGTCGGCGGGGCGGATGACCCCCGCGACCGGCGGGCCAACAAGCACGGCGAAGCGTTCGGCCGCGACCTCCTCGTCGTCAAGTCGCTTCTTCCGTCGGATTACTTCACTCTTCCCTATAAGGACGAGAATTGAATCTGACCTCCACAGGCCGCCGGGAATGACGCCGGCCGGAACCCGAAGATGAGAACAATCCTGGTTGTCGACGACGAGAAAAGCGTGCGCGATTCCCTGCGCATGATCCTGGAGTACGAGAAGTACGACGTGGAGTTTGCCGAGAACGGAGACCAGGCGCTCCAAAAGCTCGACAAGTTTCCCGTCGACGCCGTTCTCCTCGACGTCAAAATGGCCGGTATGGACGGACTGGAAGTCCTCAACAGGATCAGGAAGAGGTCGAGCGACCTTCCGGTCGTGATGATCTCGGGACATGGGTCAATCGAGACGGCCGTCGAGGCGACGAAGCTCGGCGCATACGATTTTCTGCCCAAGCCGCTCGACAGGGACAAGCTCCTTGTCACCGTCCGGAATGCCCTTCAGCAATCGATGCTCGCAAGGGAATACCAGCGCCTCGAGGAGAGTGTTGAAGGAAGAAGGAAAATCATCGGCGAGAGCGGGAAGATCCGCGAGATCCTCGCGGTCGTGGAGCGGGTGGCGCCGACCGATGCGCGCGTGCTGATCACGGGAGAAAACGGGACGGGGAAGGAGTTGATCGCGCGGGCGATTCACCGGCAAAGCAAGCGGGCTGACAAGCCGTTCATCGAAGTGAACTGCGCCGCAATTCCTTCGGAGCTGATCGAGTCCGAATTATTCGGCCACGAGAAGGGCTCGTTCACGGGGGCGACGGCGCAGCGAATTGGAAAATTCGAGCAGGCAGACAGGGGAACATTGTTCCTCGACGAGGTCGGTGACATGAGTCTGCAGGCGCAGGCCAAGGTTCTGCGCGCGCTCGAAGAGGGGACCATCGAGCGGGTGGGGGGGACGAAGATCATTTCCGTCGACGTGCGCATACTCGCGGCGACGAACAAACACCCCGAAGAAGAAATCCGCAAGGGAACATTCCGGAACGACCTCTATCAT
This sequence comes from Bacteroidota bacterium, assembly GCA_035499415.1. GTDB lineage: Bacteria > Bacteroidota > Ignavibacteria > UBA10030 > UBA10030 > DATJYV01. The sequence continues at coordinate 1,257 of DATJYV010000102.1, read as the reverse complement.
CGTCTCAACGTCATTCCCATCAAGATTCCGCCGTTGCGGGAGCGGCGCGACGACATTCCGCACCTCGTCAAAGCGTTCATCCAGGATGTCTGTTCGAGAAACGGGATTGCTCAGAAGACGATCTCGGACGAGGGCCTCGCCGACCTCTCACGCCGTGACTGGCCGGGAAACGTCCGCGAGCTCCGCAACGCCGTCGAACGGCTCGTCATCCTCTCGCCCGGATCCGCAATCGACGTCGGACTGCTGACGGGCGCAGGGCCGGCGAAAGGGGAGTCGGACGACTTTGTCAATATGAGCGGCACGTTTCAGGACTTCAAAGACCGCGCCGAGGCCGCCTTTATCAAGAAGCAGCTCGACCTGCACAAGTGGAACATATCGCGGACGGCGGAAGCGCTCGATATTCAGCGAAGTCACTTGTACACAAAAATGAAAAGGTACGGACTGATGCGGGAAGGAATGGGGGAGGAGAAAGACGGGGAAGAACAGAAGCATTAATTGAAAAGTAAAAAGCGAAAAGTGAAAAGTGAAACGTTAGAAGTTGGAAGGATTGTCGATGCGAGAATGACGACCGCCGATGGGGCTATTTGGTCATGAGTGGCCGAATGTCTGAAAGTTCGTGTCTTTGCGGGCGATTTGTGCCCCTGCCCGCCGGAGTGCTTTTGACGCAGGCGGGTAGCAATCTGACCTAACACGGGGTTTCGGATTGCACCGGTCGTCGCCAAAAGCGCGACTCGCTCAAAATGTCATCAGCGAACCGCCAATCGCCATCTCCCATGAAATCCCTCAACAACCGCCAGAAAATGATTGTCGCTCCGCGTCAAGACGCGCGCAAGTTCACGATGCTCGTCAAGAAATACAGTAAATTATCCGGGAAGAAGCTTCGAGGATTTGGATCCCCCAGGGGGAAGCGAAAAGTTACGTAGACTTTGTCGCCGCAGTTGTTCGCTGCCGCGCAACTTCAAAGAGCACAAGCCCTCCCGCGACTGAAGCGTTGAGCGATTCGATCTTCCCGTGCATCGGTATCCGGACGAGCTCGTCGCAATTCTCTTTCACGAGTCTTCGGATTCCTGCCCCCTCATTTCCCACCATGACCGCGAGTCCCGGACGGAAATCCGCCTCGTAGTACAGTTTCCCTCCCTCCGTGTCGAGCCCCACGACCCACACGCCGGCCTTCTTCAGCGTTTCGAGGGCCTGAACCACGTTTGAGACCCGTGCGACTGCCACGTGTGATGAGGCCCCCGCAGAAGTCTTCGACAC
>DATJYV010000101.1:0-12764 GCA_035499415.1 Bacteroidota bacterium | reverse complement strand
TCGATCCGATTGAATGATGCAAGATGTGAGGGAAGAGTGGAGAAATTCTTATCAGGAGACGCATTCCATGATCCTCGGTCTCATTGTGGCCATCCTGCTGCTGGCCTATCTCGTCTACACACTTATTTACCCGGAAAGATTCTAATTCCATGAACGTCTACGACATTCTTCAGGTCGTCATCTACGTTGTTGCGCTGACCGCGCTGACGATCCCCCTCGGGGCTTACATGGCGCGCGTTTTCACAGGCCGTCGCACGTTTGCGTCCCCATTGTTTGACCCGATCGCGAAGGCCATTTATCGGGTTTCGGGTGTCGACCCGGATTCCGAGATGTCCTGGAAGGTCTATCTGGTCGCGCTCCTGCTGTTCAACGGCTTTGGATTTCTCCTCCTCTTTCTGTTCCAGGTGGTCCAGAGCTCCCTTCCGTTGAACCCGGAACATCTTCCCGCCGTCTCCTGGCATCTCGCGTTCAATACGGCCGTGAGCTTCATGACGAACACGAACTGGCAGTCGTACAGCGGCGAGACGACGATGAGCTACTGGGTCGACCTTCTCGGGTTGACCGTTCAGAATTTTGTCAGCGCGGCTACGGGCATTGCCGTTGCGCTTGCGTTGATCCGCGGACTCACGAGGAGAACCGCGGAAACGATCGGAAATTTTTGGGTCGACCTGGTCCGTGCGACCGTCTATGTCCTCCTGCCGCTCTCTATTCTTCTCGCCGTGGTCCTCGTCGGCGAGGGGGTCGTGGAGACGTTTTCATCGTACCATCATGTCACGACGCTCGAGGGGGCGGCGCAGACAATTCCCGTCGGTCCCGCCGCGTCGCAAATCGCGATCAAGCAACTGGGGACGAACGGCGGCGGATTCTTCAATGTCAACAGCGCGCATCCGTTCGAGAACCCAACGCCGTTCTCCAATTTTCTCGAAATGCTCTCCATCCTTGTCATTTCGTCGGCGCTGGTGTATACGTTTGGATTGATGGTCGGGTCGCGTCGACAGGGTTTCGTCATCTGGGGGGTGATGATGGTGATGTTCCTCGTCCCTCTCGGCTTCTCGCTTTGGTCCGAGTATCAATACCAACCCGTGATGCATACGCACAGTTCGATGGAAGGGAAGGAGACGCGTTTCGGCGTCACGAACAGCGTCATCTGGTCGGTTGCCACGACCGACGCGTCGAACGGCTCCGTTGATGCAATGCATGACAGCCTGTCTCCACTGTCCGGCCTCGTTTCGATGTTCAACATCATGATCGGAGAAGTCATCTTTGGCGGGGTCGGAGCGGGGTTGTACGGCATTCTGGTTTTTGTGATCATTTCGATATTCATCGCTGGCCTGATGGTCGGCAGGACGCCGGAGTATCTCGGCAAGAAAATAGAGGCGTTCGAGGTGAAGATGGCCGCGCTCGCCGTCCTTGCCGTCGGGTCGGTCATTCTTATTTTTTCCGCCGTCGCCTCGGTCGCGGACGCCGGTCTCGCGGGGCTCAATAATGCGGGTCCGCACGGACTTTCGGAAATCATTTATGCCTTCACATCGGCTGCGGGGAATAACGGCAGCGCCTTTGCCGGGCTCAACACGAATACGCCGTTCTACAATGTCCTCATGGGGTGCGGCATGCTCATCGGCAGGTTTGGGGTGATCATTCCCGTCCTCGCGATCGCCGGAAGCATGGCCGCGAAAAAAATAACGCCGCCGTCGTCCGGGACATTTCCGACCGATTCCCTGCTTTTCGCCGGCCTGCTGATCGCGGTCATCATCATTGAGGGCGGACTGGCATTCTTCCCGGCCCTTTCGCTCGGTCCGATCGTTGAACATCTTTTGATGCTTGCCCAGCGGGCATTCTAAACGCGAACATCATTTTCGGATCATCAACCCATGACTGCTCGAACCACAAAATCGTTCGACCGAAAAATCATCCTTGAAGCGCTCAGGGATTCGGTCAAAAAATTCAACCCAAAACTCCTCGTCAGGAATCCGGTCATCTTCGTCACGGCCGTCGGTTCGCTTCTCTCGACCGTCACCGTCGTCCAGGATGCGTTTCGCGGGGTATACTCACCCTTCAACATCCAGGTCACCATCTGGCTTTGGTTCACGGTTCTCTTTGCGAACTTCGCCGAAGCGATCGCAGAAGGCCGTGGCAAAGCACAGGCCGAGGCGCTGAGAAAAACGCGGTCGAAGACGATTGCGCGGAAGATCGACGGAAAAAACGAATTGCGAATTCCGGCAGAAGAACTTCGGAAGGGGGATCGCGTGGTGTGCGAGACGGGGGACATAATTCCGGTTGACGGGATTGTCATCGAAGGGATCGCGAGCGTCGATGAGTCGGCAATTACGGGAGAATCTGCGCCGGTCATTCGGGAAAGCGGTGGAGACCGGAGTGCCGTGACGGGCGGAACGCGCGTCCTGAGCGACCGGATTGTCGTCCAAGTCACCGCGGAGCCGGGTGAAACGTTCCTCGACCGCATCATTGCGCTGGTCGAAGGGGCGAAGCGTCAAAAAACGCCGAATGAAATTGCTCTCTCTATATTATTGTCGGTCCTGACGATCATTTTCCTCCTCGTTTGCATCTCCCTGCCGGCATTTTTTGCGTACAGCGAGAAGGCATCCGGGGGAACTTCCTCCAGCATGATGACGCTGCCGGTTCTCGTTTCACTCCTTGTGTGTCTGATCCCGACGACGATCGGCGGGCTCCTGAGCGCCATAGGCATCAGCGGCATGGACCGGCTCATTCGCAAGAACGTCATCGCAACGAGCGGAAAGGCGGCGGAGATTGCCGGCGACATCGACGTCCTGCTTCTCGATAAGACCGGCACCATCACGCTCGGCAACCGGATGGCAACGGAGTTCATCCCGGCGCCCGGGATTCAGCCCGACCGGCTCGCAGACGTCGCACAGCTCTCGTCCCTGGCGGACGAAACGCCCGAAGGCCGCTCGATCGTCGTGCTCGCCAAGGAGAAGTACGGACTGCGTGGAAGAAACGTCTCGGAAATATCGGCACACTTCATTCCGTTCAGTGCGCAGACGCAGATGAGCGGCGTCGATATCCCCGCCCACGACGGTTCTGCGCTTCGCATGATCCGCAAAGGTTCATCGGAGGCGGTGAAGGCGTTTGTCGGAAGCCAGGGAAAGGAATTTCCCCAACCTCTTCTCCGGTCAATCGAAGAGATCGCGCGGGAAGGGTCGACCCCGCTTGTCGTGGCCGAAAATAACGAGGTGCTTGGGGCGATCCGCCTGAAGGACATCGTCAAGGGGGGAATCAAGGATCGTTTCGCCCAGCTCCGCAAGATGGGGATCAAGACCGTGATGATCACGGGAGACAATCCGCTCACGGCCGCGGCGATTGCGGCAGAGGCGGGGGTCGACGACTTCATCTCGCAGGCGCGTCCCGAGGACAAGCTCAAACGGATCCGTGAAGAGCAGGCCAACGGGCGGCTCGTGGGAATGATTGGCGACGGCACGAACGACGCACCGGCGCTCGCGCAGGCCGACGTCGGCATTGCGATGAACAGCGGAACGCAGGCCGCGCGCGAGGCGGGCAACATGGTCGACCTCGACAGCAACCCGACCAAGCTTATTGAAGTGGTGGAGACAGGGAAGAAGCTGCTGATGACGCGCGGAGCGCTGACGACGTTCAGTATTGCCAACGACGTCTCGAAGTACTTCGCCATCATCCCCGCGATGTCGGCGGGATTGTACGCGACGGCGGCCGCCGGCGGCCCCCTTTCGGCGCTGAACGTCATGGGACTTGCGTCGCCGGCCAGTGCGATTCTCAGCGCGGTCATCTTCAACGCCCTTATCATTGTGTTGCTCGTTCCTCTCGCGTTGAAGGGCGTACGATACCGACCGCTCGGCGCAATCGCGGTTCTCAGGAAAAATCTCTTTGTCTACGGCCTCGGAGGCCTCGCGGCGCCGTTCGCTGGAATCAAACTGATCGACATGCTGGTCAACGCACTGAGGCTTGTGTAAAAGGGGGACTCAAAACCCTTACGATCGTCACACGGAACTTTGCACCGGAGGCCCACCCGACGCAGTCAGTCGTGAAAGGCAGGCCTCCGGCACAAGGTTCAGCAAGAGTGTTTCAATTGTTTGGGATGGCTTCCTATCCCGATTCAAGTCACCGCATAAACGAAAGCGAATTCAACATGAAAATAATCGCCACAATTCTTCTTCTTACAACCAGTTCCCTGGTTCAGGCGCAAGTCGACACTTCAGCCGCTGGCGGGTCCGGTCAAACAAAAGCCGAGCCATTCGCCTGGGGCGACTTCACATGGCTCCAGGGAAACAGCCGACTGCACAAGCAGGTCCTCGATTCGAAGTACTTCACGGGCGATGTGACCCTGGACATGAACTACAATTTCAACTTCAATCACCCGATCGACCACACAAATTCCGGGTCCACTGCAACATTCCGTTCCGACGAGCTGAACGTTTCCTACATCGAAGCGGGCGGAGATTTTCACGACCCCGAGAGCGGGGCCCGCGCGCGCCTGATGCTCCAGTTCGGAACAAGGGCAACCGGCGTTCCCCGGAACGACAATACGCCTCTTCGGGGGCAATTCGATTTGTACACGGCGCTCCGGTACGTGACGGAAGGATATGCGGGAATGCACTACGACGTGATGTACGGGGTCAACGTCGATGTCGGCATTTTCAAATCGTACGTCGGATTGCTCGGATACAACAATTTTGAGAACTGGAACTACCAGCCGTCGTTCACGTCGGACAACACGCCCTGGTTTTTCACGGGCATTCGGATTCAAACGTTCCCGAGCGACCGATGGAAAATGGAATACTGGATCATCAACGGATGGCAGACCTATGCAATGGCGAATAATCAACCGGGCCTGGGATTTCAGACCATTTATCGACCCGAGGAGTCGGTGTCTCTCATGGGGAGCGGATATGTCGGTTGGGACACACCCAATATGCCGGGACGCATCCGGTTCCACTCGGATAACAGCCTCCTGATCCGATACCGCGACGAGCCGGGGAGCTCGATCCCGATGGCCGCATTTTCAATCACAGGAGATATCGGGTTCGAAAACGGAGACGGTGTCGTTCCGTTCGGCGGAGATTCGGCAAAGCCGGCACAAAACTTTCTCAGCTGGATGTTCTACAACCGGCTCTGGCTCGGCCAGGACAAACATTTTGCCTGGACTTTCGGCGGCGGCATGATGCACAATCCCGGAAGATATCTTGCACTCCTGCCGACGGGGGCAGGAATCCTCACCCAAAACCCGGGCGACAAGTTTGATGCGTGGGATTTCTCGACAGGGTTCCAGTACATGCCGAATGAACACGTCACCTGGGGTCTCGAGTTCGTCACGAGGCATGCGAACGTCCCCTATTTTGCGGGCCCCGGAGGGCTCACCTCCCCCAACGGATGGAATCCGCCCTTTGGCGACCCGACGGGATTTGTCGCGGATCTCGTGAAAGATGAAAATCGCATCATCGGGTCGATCATCGTCCGATTCTAAAGGATTGACACCATGAAAAAAGAAATTGTCCGATCTCTCAGAGTGCTTCTTACGCTGACCATCGTCACGGGATTTCTTTACCCCATCCTGATAGCCGTCATCGCCCGCGTTGTGTTTCCGAAAAGGGCGGAAGGGAGTTTGCTGGAGAGAGACGGAGTGACGGTCGGTTCTTTGTTCGTCGCCCAGAAATTTGAATCGGACCGTTACTTCTGGCCGCGCCCATCCGCCGTCGATTACAATCCTCTTCCCTCGGGCGCAACGAACTTTGGGCCCACGAGCGATACGCTCCGCCGCGTCGTGGAATTCCGGAGAGCGGCGTTTATCTCCCGCAATCAACTCGGCTTGACCGTGACCGTGCCGAATGATATGTTGTTCTCTTCGGGAAGCGGACTCGACCCGGAGATCAGTCCCGAATCGGCGTTCTTGCAGGTCGACCGGGTTGCGCGGGCACGCCATTTCGACGAGAGACAAAAATCCGCGTTGCGCGAGCTCGTCGTTCGATCCGTCCGATCTCCGCAATTCAGGATCCTTGGAATGGCGCGTGTCAACGTCCTCTCTCTGAACCTCGCGATCGATGCCCTGAAATAAAGTCCCCGTCCGGTTCTCCCGTTATCCGCATTGCATCCCGCTTCTACGAAGCGGGATTTTTGTTATATTACATGCCATGGCAGACCAGGAACCAATCCGCCCCGACCCCGACGCTCTGCTGAGCGAAATCCGGAACGAAGAGCAGAAATCGACGCGGGGAAAGCTGAAGGTCTTTTTCGGCATGTGTGCCGGCGTCGGCAAGACGTATGAAATGCTGAAGTCGGCCCACGAAGCCCTTTCGAAGGGGACCGACGTCGTCATCGGCTTCGTCGAGACGCACAGACGTCCCGAGACGGAAAAGCTCGTGACCGGACTCGCAGTACTCCCCCGGAAGCAATTGGAGTATCGGGGGACGATACTGGAAGAAATGGACCTGGACGCCGTCCTGGCCCGGAAACCGCGTCTTGTGCTGGTCGATGAGCTCGCGCATACAAACGCGCCGGGGAGCCGGCATGCGAAGCGTCATCAGGACGTGCAGGAAATTCTTGATAACGGAATCGACGTCTACACGACGCTCAATGTTCAGCATCTCGAGAGTCGCGCAGATGCGGTCAGCCAGATCACCGGGTCGACGATTCGCGAGACGGTCCCGGATTCGGTCTTCGAGCAGGCCGACGAAGTGGAGCTCATCGACATTCCGCCCGAGGAACTCCTGCGGCGGTTTTCCGAAGGGAAGGTCTACACGACGGAGCGCTCGGAGCAGGCCATCAGAAACTTCTTCCGAAAGGGGAACCTTACCGCGCTCCGGGAGATGTCGCTGCGCCTCACGGCGGAACGCGTCGACCACCAGCTGCGAAGTTACATGCTCTCGCAGCGGATCGCGGGGCCGTGGAAGTCCGGGCAGCGGCTGCTCGTGGGGATAAGCCCGAACGCGGATTGCATTCCGCTTATTCGTTGGGCGCGGGGCGTAGCATACACGCTGCATGCGTCGTGGCTTGGCGTGTACGTCGAATCGGCCAAGCCCCTCTCCGACCCGGTGCGCGACCAACTTGCGCGGAACATCAAGCTTGCACGGGAGCTCGGCGCCGAGATCCTCACGACGTCGGACGAAGATGTGGCGAGGGCGCTGGTGCGCGTTGCCAAACACCAGAACGCGACGCAAATTCTCATCGGCAAACCGAGGCACAGCTTTCTGATCGGCAAAAGCATGCTGGACAGAATCATCGAGCAGAGCGGCAGCGTCGATGTCTACGTTGCGGGGGAATGGGAGGTGGAAAAACGCTCGCCGTTGAGATGGGCGATCCCGGAGCTGCACTCCGGCACTGCTCAGTACATCCTTGCAACGTTCTTCGTATGCTTCGTCGCGCTGGTATGCTTTCCCTTTTCCGACCTCCTGGGCTACCAGACCATCTCGCTGATACTTCTTCTTACCGTGGCGCTCCTCCCGCTCAAGCTGGGCTCCGGGCCGGTCCTTCTGGCGGCCACGCTCAGCGCGCTTATCTGGGATTACTTCTTCATCCCGCCGCGATTCACATTTGTCGTCGCGCTGACGCAGGATGTGCTGATGCTCCTCACATACTTTGCCATTGCCGCGGTATCCGGCGTGCTGACGGCGCGTGTACGGGCGCGCGAAAAGGCCGTCCGGCAGCGCGAGGAACGGGCGATCGCACTCTATACGTTGACGAAGGATCTTTCAACAGCGCGTACGCAGGATGAAGTGGCGCGCGCCGCGATCACGAACGTCGAACGGTTTTTTGAATCGAAGGTCGCGCTCTTTCTGAGCGACCCGGACGGTGAGGTCTTCACCACCGAGCATCCGTCGAGTTCATTCAAGGTTGACCCGAAGGAATTCAGCGTCGCGGCCTGGGTCTACTGGAACGAGAAAAAAGCGGGACGGTACACCGATACGCTTCCCTTTGCGCGGGCGACGTACTATCCCATCTCGGGTCCCCGGTACCCGCTGGGCGTCATCGGCGTTTCCCTCATCCGCGACGAGGCGCCGTCGATCGACCAGGAATCCCTGCTCCAGAATTTCATCAGCCAGATCGCTTCCACGCTTGAGCGTGAGCAGCTCAACGAGATGACGAAGAAATCCATCGCCTTCGTTGAATCGGAACGCCTCTATAAGACCCTGTTCAATTCGCTCTCGCACGAGCTCCACACGCCGATCGCGGCGATCGTGAGCGCGTCCGAGGAGCTCCTCACGGGGTCGGCGGAAAAAATCCGATCTCTCCGAAAGGATTTAACGATCGAGATACGAACGGCGGCAGAGCGGCTCAACCGGCTCGTCGAGAATTTGCTCGACATGACGCGGCTCGAGTCCGGGCGGATCACGGCAAAGTCGGATTGGTGCGATATCGGGGATGTCGTGCGGACATCGCTGGTCAAACTCGGGAGGGAACTTGCTGACCACGAGGTTTCCATCAACATTCCGTCCGAAATGCCGCTCCTGAAGTTCGATTTCGGCCTCGTCGAACAGACCCTGACGAACCTCCTGCACAACGCCGCGATGTACACCCCGGGCGGGTCTCATATCGGAATCCGGGTGCGGCTGGAGGACCAGCAATGCCTCATCGTTGTGGAGGACGACGGCCCTGGCTTCCCAAAGGAATCTCTGCCGCGGGTGTTCGAAAAGTTTTATCGCGTTCCCGGGTCGAAGGTCGGCGGCACCGGGCTCGGCCTCTCGATCGCGCGCGGCTTTGTCGAAGCGCACCGCGGAACCATCAAGGTGGAGAATCGGGCAGAAGGGGGAGCGAGGTTTACCATCGCCCTGCCTCTTGTCTCGGAGCCGCAACCGGTGGGCGAAGCTGTGGAATGACCGAAAAAATTCCCATCCTTGTCGTCGACGATGAGCGGCAGATGCGCCGGCTGCTTCAGATTGCTCTTGAATCAGCGGGATATGCCGTCATCCTCGCGGAAACGGGAGAGCAAGCGCTCCAGTTCGCGGTGAAGGTCAACCCCGATGCGATCATCCTCGACCTCGGACTGCCGGACAAGGACGGCATTGAAGTCCTCCGGCGATTGCGCGAGTGGGCGACGGTACCGGTCATCGTGCTTTCGGTGCGCTCGAGTGAACAGGACATCGTCGCCGCGCTTGACGCCGGAGCCGACGATTACCTGACGAAGCCGTTTCGGACCGGGGAGCTCCTTGCACGGGTGCGGACGGCGCTCCGGCACCGTCACGGGATTGAAGAAGAAAGCGTGTTCGTCAGCGGACCCATATCGGTCGACCTTGCGGCGCGTACCGTCCGGAGGAACGGCGAGGTCGTCAGGCTGACCCCGAAGGAATACGCTCTGCTCGCGCTTTTCATCCGGAATGCGGGCAAGGTCCTTACGCACCAGTACATCCTCCAACAGATCTGGGGACCCGCCCTCGACGGAGAAACCCAGTATTCGCGTGTGTACGTCGGCCAGCTCCGCAAGAAGCTCGAGGAGGATCCTGAGCAGCCGCGCCTTCTTCAGACAGAATCCGGGATCGGATATCGGCTCAGCACGGAAGATTGACCCCGCGCGCGTGCGGCACCAGGCGCGATTCACGCCTCCATTCCTCTCTTGCGATCATACCCATTGTTCCCAAGCGTCGACCGCTTCCTTATCCGACATTCCCCCGCAGTTACGACCAGGTCAGCCGGTGAAAATTATCGGCTGCCCTGCCGATGAACCAACGCATCGAACAGAAAATTACCCTCACGAAATGATTCCCGATTTTCGGGGTGACGAAATTCTCGATCGCCTGTCCGCGACGGTCGACGGAGAATCCCGGCGGCTGGATCACCGTCCGCCGCTTTCCGTTACAAAGAAATATTCGTACCATCATTCAATCGAACGATGAACGTGCATCCATGAAATCGCCACGGACCTTTCGCATCGGGCTTATCCAATCCCGGGCTGCAGCCGACCCGGCCGAGAATCTCGACCGTGCATCCAAACGGATTCGCGAAGCAGCCGGGAAAGGAGCGCAGGTTATCTGCCTGCCCGAACTTTTTCGGAGCGAATATTTCTGCCAGACGGAAGACCCTCGACGATTCGATCTGGCTGAACCCGTTCCGGGGCCGGGGACCGATGCCCTGGGCAAACTCGCCAAGGAGCTCGGCGTCGTCGTCATCGCACCGCTGTTCGAGCGCCGGGCCGCGGGCCTGTATCATAATACCGCCGTCGTAATCGATGCGAACGGGCAAATCACGGGGACGTACCGGAAGATGCATATTCCCGACGATCCGGCGTACTTCGAGAAGTTCTACTTCACCCCCGGAGATCTTGGGTTCCGCGCCTTCAACACACGCTTCGGAAAGATCTCGACATTGATCTGCTGGGACCAGTGGTATCCCGAGGGAGCGAGGATCTCGTCGTTGCAGGGTGCCGCGGTTCTCTTCTATCCGACCGCCATTGGCTGGCATCCCGGGGAGAAGGCGAAGTATGGCGAGGCACAGCGCGATGCGTGGATCACCGTTCAGCGCGGTCACGCGATCGCGAACGGAATTTATGTCGCAGCGGTCAATCGCGTCGGCCTTGAAAAGCCCGACAAGAATTCCGCCGGCATTGAGTTCTGGGGCTCTTCGTTCATCGCGGACCCTCAAGGCGTTATCATTGCTCAGGCATCGGTCGATTCGGAGGAGATTCTCCTGGCCGAAGTCGATGTGGAGCACCTGGAGACGGTCCGGCGACATTGGCCATTCCTCCGCGACCGGCGAATCGACGCGTATCAGGGAATAACCTCGCGATACCTCGATACCTCAGAGCAGTGAGCACTCCCTCTCCCGCAACGCCCGAATCTCTTCTGCAAACTGCGACAAGCGACCGAACCAGGGACACCAACGGGTCACGGCACAACGGGCAGAGCTACCGCATGCCGGCTGAATGGGACCGGCACGAGGCAACATGGATCGTCTGGCCGCACATTCATTCCGACTGGCCGGGAAAATTTGCCCCCATTCCCTGGGTCTACGCGGAGATCGTTCGCCACATCTCACAGGGCGAAACCGTCCGGATTCTCGTCTCATCAAAAATTCGTGAAGAGAAAGCGAGACGCGTCCTCGGCAGGGTCGGTGTTGAATTGAAGAACGTGCAATTTGTCCGCATTCCAACCGACCGCGGCTGGACGAGAGATTCTGGTCCAATATTTGTCATGGCACAGGACGAACCGCAGGCCGTTATTGCGGAGTTCGGATTCAACGCGTGGTCGAAATACTCCAACTGGCACCGGGACGCGCGCGTTCCTCAACGCGTCGGAAAAAAATTACGGAAAAAGGTGGTTGCCGTTCGGCATGCGGGCCGGACGATCATTTTGGAGGGTGGAAGTGTGGACGTGAACGGCGCCGGTGCGCTCATCACGACGGAGGAGTGTCTTCTCGACCAACGCGTCCAGGTACGGAATGCGGGACTGACGCGATCGGACTACGAAAACATTTTTGCCCGATACCTCGGAGTTTCGCATGTAGTCTGGCTCGACAGGGGGATCGAGGGAGACGACACGCACGGCCATGTCGACGACCTCTGCCGGTTTGTCAACAGCAACACGGTCGTCCTGTGCGAAGAACGAAACGCAGCGGACCCAAATTCACAGCGCCTTGCAAAAAACCGCGAGCGTCTCGAGGGCTTCCGGTTGCCGACGGGAGAAAAGCTCACGGTCGTTTCGCTTCCGATGCCGTCGCCGCTGTTGTTCGACGGACGGAGACTCCCGGCGAGCTATGCGAATTTCTATTTCTCGAACGCCGCAGTCCTTGTCCCCACCTTCAACGACCCGGCCGACAGACAAGCTCTGGGGATCCTCTCGGAACTCATCCCGGGCCGGCCGGTCATCGGCATTCACGCGGTCGACCTTGTGTGGGGACTCGGGACCATTCATTGTCTCACGCAACAACAGCCGGCGGAACGACACCCTTACTGATGGAGCGGGGAAGCGAAGATCAATCAGCAACGGACGCGGCGGGATGATGGGACAGCGTTATCGGTCCGCAGGGACGGAGAGTCAAGAGTGCGCGATTGCACCCAGGAGCGCGTCCAGGCAAGCGTCCATGTCATACTTCGCGAGCGCGGCTGCGCGCGCGGATTTCCCCAATCGCGAACGAAGGGACGGCCGCGTGAGGAGGCGATGAATCGCGTCGGCAATTTCTTTGGAGTTGCGCGGCTCGACCAGCAGGCCCGTCTCACGGTCCGTGATGATCTCGGGAACGCCCCCGGCATTTGTGGCGATGACGGGCAATTTCATGGCCATCGCTTCAATGACCACCAGTCCATACGTCTCGGCGAACGACGGGAGAACGAACACATCGAGAGCAGCGAGGAATCGGGCGACGTCGTTTGTAAACGGGAGAAAAGAGACGTTCGATTCAATGCCGGATGACCGCGCCAGCTCTTTGAGATGGCTCTTGTAGCCGCTCTCCCCGCGGGTTTCTTCACCGGCGAGAACGAAGTGAACGTCTCGATGTCGGCGAAGGACTTCGGGGGCGGCGCGGAGGAGAACTTCCTGTCCCTTCTGAATATCAAGCCGGCCGATGACGCCGACGAGCGTCCTGTTTTGCGGGAGCCCGAACCTCCCCCGCGCTTCTTTTTTTCGGTACAACGACGGTTTGAATGCTCCGAGGTCCGTACCAAGAGGGACGACGACCACGCGCTCCGGCCGCATCCGCGTATGAAGGAGAACATCCCGCCGCATGCCGGGCGTCAACGTCATCCAGAGTGACAAGCGTGAAAAAATCCAGCTGTGAAAAACGTCTCGTTTGTCGTGCCCCGATTGCATTTGCTGATAGAATATCAACCTCGA
>DATJYV010000100.1:0-27390 GCA_035499415.1 Bacteroidota bacterium | reverse complement strand
GAAATATCATCCGGTGACAGGCGCGCGATATAGTTCGGCCCCCCTTTTCTCGTCGAGAAGTGGACATAGACTTCGTTCCCCATGGGCTCGATAATTTCGACTTTCGCCTTCGTCCGGTAGGAACCAACGCCCCCTTTCCTGATACCGATATGTTCCGGTCTCAGCCCGAGCGTGAGCGGTTTCCCCACGAACGGACTTAATCGTTTCCGCAATTTGGAAGGGGCGGGAACGTTTATTCCCCCTCCCGTTTCCTGAAATCGCAATCCGTTTGCCTGAGCAAGCGAGCCGTCGAAAAAATTCATCGACGGACTGCCGATAAAACCGGCGACGAACCTGTTTGTGGGCTTCCGATAGATTTCAATCGGCGTGTCGATCTGCTGTACGTGGCCGTCCTTCATCAAGACGATGCGGTCGGCCATTGTCATCGCTTCGGTCTGGTCGTGTGTCACGTAGATCATCGTTGCTCCGAGCTGTTTGTGCAGCCGCGAGATCTCGGCGCGCATCTGGACCCGCAACTTGGCGTCGAGATTGCTGAGGGGCTCGTCAAACAGAAAAACTTTCGGTTTGCGCACGATCGCCCTCCCGACGGCCACGCGCTGACGCTGTCCGCCCGAAAGCGCCTTCGGCTTGCGGTCGAGCAGGTTTTCGATCGCAAGAATTCCCGCCGCCTCGCGCACGCGTTTCTCGACGTCGGCCCTGGGCAGCCTTCTCAGCTTGAGGCCAAAGGCCATATTCTCGTATACCGACATGTGCGGATAGAGGGCATAGTTCTGAAAAACCATCGCAATGTCACGGTCCTTCGGAGAGACGTCATTCACGGGACGGCCGTCAATGTAAATCGTCCCTTCCGATACTTCTTCAAGTCCGGCAATCATCCTCAACGTGGTCGACTTTCCACAACCCGACGGACCGACAAGAACGACAAATTCCTTGTCGGCGATCTCAAGACTGAACGCGTGGACTGCGACCACTCCTCCTTCGTACACTTTCTGGACGTTTTCTAATCGAACGGTTGCCATGAGATCACAATTTCAGTCGGAGTGGTGGTCGGGTTGTGCATGGGATGGATATTTCAAACGTCCGGTCGATTACATTGCGTCTTGCGAAGAATCTCATGTTTCAATTCTTAAGCGCCGATGGTCTTCCAAAACCCCGGAAACGAAATATCCACGCATTCCGAGTCCCGGATTTCAACCCGGGGCAAAGCCAGGCCCGCAACGCCGAACGCCATCGCAATCCGATGGTCGCCAAAACTCTCGATGGTCGCGCCAATTAAGTTTCTTTTGCTCTCAAATGCAAACCCGTCCGTGTATTCTTCCACTTCATTTCCAAGTGCTCGGATATTTCGCACCAGCGCCGCAATCCGGTCGGACTCCTTGTTCCGGAGCTCCTCGGCAGATCGTACGGACATTGTACCTTCCGCAAACAACGCCGCAATTGCAAGGATGGGAATTTCATCGATGAGCGCGGAGACCTCCCGCTTTCCGAGGGTGATGTCCGACCGGAGCGATGAGCTCTGCGCGCGGATATCGGCGACGGGTTCGCCTGCGTTTTGCCTCTGGTCCAGCACCTCGATATTTCCATTCATGTCCCTGAGAATATTCAATGCCGCAGCCCGCGTGGGATTGATGCCGACGTTCTTGACGGTCAGGGAAGAGTGAGGGACAATGAGTGCCGCGACGAGGAGATACATTGCGGCGGAGAAATCTCCGGGGATGAGGAACTGCCGCGGCTCCGGCCCCGTTCCCCCTTGGACCACGACGACGACTGAGTCTCCGCGCCTCTCCGGCCTCAGGCCGAGCATGCGCTCGGTGTGGTCCCGGGTCGGAATGCGCTCCACGACTTCCGTTCTCCCCTCTGCATAGAGCCCGGCGAGAAGGATGGCAGACTTCACCTGAGCGCTCGGAACGGCGGATTCGTACCGTATGCCGTGGAGGCGCCCCGAGGGAGAGATGCGAAGCGGTGCGGTTCCCGCGGACGTGCCGGATATTTCCGCTCCCATTTCCCGGAGCGGGTCGAGAATGCGGCGCATCGGACGCTTGCTCAGTGACTCGTCTCCGACGATGACCGAAGGAAAATCCTGGCCGGACATGATACCGGACAAGAGCCGCATCGTTGTGCCGGAATTTCCTGCGTCGAGGGGACGGGCGCTCGCTCGAAAGCCTTTCAAGCCCGAGCCGCGGACAACTCTTGCATTGCCTCTTGTCTCAATGGGCACGCCCAGGTCGATGAGGCACTGTTGGGTACTGCGGGGATCCTGCGCCCCCGATCCGCCGACGATTTCGCTGGTTCCTGTCGCGAGCGAGGCAACCATGAGCGCGCGATGGGAGATCGATTTATCTCCCGGAATCTCATACGATCCGGAAAGGCCGGTCGAAGGTCTGATCCGCAGATTCATGGGGTGTGCTCAAAAAGAGAAATCCTCACGGAGAGATTGGCGGGCCAATCGCCTCACGCGAGGATTTTCGAGGACTGAGAATCGGTCTACCGATGCGCTTTCCTGTCTCCCCGCGGCCTCGAATGGTCGGACGATTGACGGCGCTCGGCCGCTTTCGCCATTTCCTCACCGGCACGTTCTCCTCCGGGCAGCAACGCTTTCCTGCTCAGGTTGAGTCGTCCTTCCCGGTCGATTCCCATGAGCTTGACTTCGATGACGTCGCCCAGCTTCACAAAATCCTCGACCTTCTCCACACGATTGACGTCGAGCTGCGACACGTGGACGAGACCCTCCTTACCCGGGAGGATTTCCACAAAGGCGCCGAAATCCATGATCTTCTTCACCGTCGCCCTGTACGTTTTTCCAACCTCCGGCGCTTCCGTCATGCGGCGGATGAACTCCATCGCCTTGTCGGCCGACTCCTTTTCGACCGCTGCGACCGTCACGGTGCCGTCGTCCTCGATATTGATTTCGGCTCCGCTTTCCTTGACGATCTGCCGGATGTTCTTGCCACCGGGCCCGATCACGGCTCCAATCATATCGATGGGTATCTTGATTGTTTGCAGACGAGGCGCGTAGGGCGAGAGCTCGGCACGAGGCTGATCGATCGTTCGCGCCATGATGCCGAGGATGTGCATGCGACCGTCGCGCGCCTGCGCCAACGCACGCTCCATGATCGCAAACGATATGCCTTTGATCTTGATATCCATCTGGAAAGCCGTAATGCCCTGCGTGGTTCCTGCAACCTTGAAGTCCATATCTCCGAGATGATCTTCGTTCCCGAGTATGTCGCTCAGGATGGCCACGCGGTCCCCTTCCTTCACGAGTCCCATCGCGATCCCCGCCACCGGACGTGCCATGGGAACGCCGGCGTCGAACAGAGCCAGACTCCCTGCGCAAACCGTCGCCATCGAGGACGAGCCGTTAGACTCGAGGATATCTGAGACCACCCGAAGCGTATACGGAAACGTTTGTTCATCCGGGACAAGGCGCTTCAGAGAACGCTCGGCAAGATTCCCGTGCCCGATTTCGCGGCGGCCGGGGGAACCGACTCTTCCGGTCTCTCCGACGCTGAAGGGGGGAAAATTATAGTGGAGCATGAAACGCTTCGTCGTCTCCGGCAGGAGCCCGTCGATCAACTGTTCATCCATTTTTGTTCCGAGGGTTGCCGTCGTCAAACTCTGCGTCTCGCCCCTCGTAAAGAGCGCCGAGCCGTGGGTGCGCGGGAGCAATCCGATTTCGCATGTGATGGGCCGGATGTCCGCCGTACCCCTGCCGTCGAGGCGCATTCCCTCCGTAAGGATCGTCATGCGCATCGCCCCCTTTTCGATGTCGTGCATCAGCTCATGAATGAGCGCTTCCTGTTCAGGGTAGCTTTCTGCAAGCGACGCGCTGACCTCGTCATAGACCTGGTTCGTTTGCGCAGACCGTTGTTCCTTCGTCAACACCGTCCGGCTCAGTTCCTTGAGCCGCGATTCGGCGCGCGACCGTACGGCATCCAACAATCCGTCCGGCAACACCGACGCTTCGACCTTCCGCTTCGCCTTCGAAACATCCCGCGCGAGGTCTCTTTGCGCTGCGCACAGAATCTTGATTGCCTCGTGGCCGGCCTTCAACGCCGAGAGCATGTCCGCCTCGGATATCTCCTTCGATTCTCCTTCGACCATCACAATGGAATCTTCGGTGCCGGCAACGGTGAGGTCAATATCGCTCCGATCGAGTTCGGAGAACGTCGGGTTGACGACGAAGGATCCGTCGATTCTGCCGATGCGAACCTCCGCAATCGGCCCGTCGAACGGAACGTCCGAGACCATGAGCGCGGCTGAGGCCGCACATGCGCCGAGAATGTCTCCGTCGTGCTGCATATCCGACGAATACACGGTGACGAGAATCTGCGTTTCGTTGCGATACTGTTTCGAGAACATCGGTCGAATCGGCCGGTCGATCAGCCGGGACGAAAGAATTTCCTTTTCCGTTGGCCTCCCTTCCCGTTTAAAAAAACCGCCCGGGATTTTGCCTGCCGCCGCTGTTTTTTCCCGATACTCGACCTGGAGTGGGAAGAAATCCTTTCCTTCCGTCGGCTCCGGAGCACTGACGACGGTCGCCAGTACCATGGTGTCGGCATAGCGTACCATGACCGCGCCGTCTGCCTGCTTCGCAAATCGGCCTGTCTCCAGCGAAAATACCTTGCCGCCGAGGGTTACTTCTTTTGTTACCGTTTGAGATTCGCTCATGTTTGTCCTTTATTCGCCTCTCTCTTCGCCAGCAGTTTCGGAATCGATACCGACAACCTACTTTCGAATTTCGAGTTCCTGGATGATCTTTCGGTATCGGTTAATGTCCTTGCGCATGAGATAGTCGAGCAGCCGGCGGCGTTTGCCGACCAGCTTCAAGAGGCCCATGCGGGAGTGATGGTCTTTCTTGTGAGAGTCCAAGTGCGGCGAGAGGCCGTTGATCGTCGCCGTAATAATCGCAATCTGAACCTCGGGCCTCCCGGTGTCCTTCGCATCCTTGCCGTACTTCTTGATGAATTCCATTTTTTGTTCTTTTGTCGCTGCCATGATGTTCCTTCCGTTATGAATACAGTGCTGTGCGGCCCGACGTCCGCTCAAGCTCTTCGATGTATCGTTGACTCGCTTCCCGATCCAGAGTCATTTGCTTCACCAATTCGTCGACGGAACGGAATTTCCGCTCCTCCCGCAGCCGTTTGAGAAATGCGATACGGATCTGCCGTCCGTACAGGTCTCCGTCGAAATTCAGAACGTTCACCTCGACGGTGCGGTCTCCGCTCTCGTGGAACGTCGGCCGGAGGCCAATGCTCGTCATCCCGAATTCCCGCCGCCCTTCGACATCTACCTGAACGACGTAGATCCCATCCTTTGGGAGCAGCTTCCGGGAATTCTCGGGGTCGATGTTGGCTGTCGGGAAACCCAGCGTCTTCCCGCGACCATCCCCTGGAACGACGGTACCGGCAAGAGCGTACGGCCGTCCGAGAAGATAGGCGCTTCTCTCGACCTCGCCGTCGGCGATGAGGGAGCGGATACGCGAGCTGCTCACAATGCCGCCGTCCACCGTGACGGGTTTCAGGGCGACGAACGTAAAATCGAATTCCTTCCCCAGGCGGAGCAGCGCCTCGGCTCCCCCTTCACGATCACGGCCAAAGTGATGGTCGTAACCTTCGACAACCTCGCTCACGCCGATCCCCTCGATCAGATATTTCTGGAAAAAGAAGTGAGACGAGAGACGGGAAAATTCATAGTCGAACGAAAGAACGAAGAACAAGTCGATCCCCAGGTCCCCGCAGAAATCCGCACGCTCGTCGACCGTGGACAAAATCTTGAAGGGCTGAGTATCCTTGCCGAGAACTTCGCGGGGATGCGGGTCGAACGTCACGATGACGCTTCTCCCCTCGCGTACCCGTGCGCGATGGACAACATCCTGAATGACCACCCGATGACCCCGGTGAACGCCGTCGAAGAGGCCGACGGAAACGACGCTGTTCTTGTTGAAGACGATGTCGCTCAGTCGGAACGCGCGCTTCATGCGGGGACCGGGTGAAAGGCATGCATGCGGGATCCCCTTCGGGCGATCAGCTCCTCCACGGACATCGCATCCTCAATTTTGAATGACCCTATGCGCATCCTGCGCAGGGATCGGAGCGTGGCACCGCAACCCAGCTCAGTGCCGACATCGTCGACAAGAGACCGGATATAGGTACCTTTGGAGCAAACCACGGAGAACTCCGCGATTGGGGGGATGAAATTGCCCAGCTCAAAACTGCGAATCTCGATGTCCCGCTCAGCGCGAACAACTGTCCTTCCTTTCCGCGCGTAGCGATAGAGCGGCCGACCGCCGAATTTCGCCGCGGAGTACATGGGCGGAACCTGAACGCCGCGTCCGACGCGTCGCTGCAGTGCGGCGACAATGTCGGCCCGGCTCAGCCCGGAATAATCCCTCCGCTCGGTAACCTCCGTTTCGCTGTCGAAGCTGGGTGTCCGGACCCCCAGCTCGAACGAGCCCCGGTACTCCTTCTCTTCCAGCGCGAAGCGCTCGAGCGATTTCGTCATGCCTTCGGTGGCAACGATGAGCAGGCCCGTGGCAAGGGGGTCGAGTGTCCCCGCATGGCCCACTTTCCGGACGGACAAAATCGACCGGACTTTTCTCACGACGTCGAAGGAAGACCAGCCCATCGGCTTATCGAGGAGAAGCACTTCTCCCGGTCCTTCGATTCGGACAAGATTCGGACGGGGCATCATTCCTCTGACTCCGGGCGGGGTGCGTTGTTTTCTCCGGAATGGATCTTTTTGAAGAGGTCTTCCATGCGCATCGCTTTATCCATGGTTTCGTCGAGGTAGAATGTCACGATCGGCGTGAACTTGAGCCGGAGATTTCTGCCCAGCGCGGACCTGACGAACCCTTTTTGCCCTTCGATCATTGCCAGACTCTTCTTCTTGCGCTCCTCATTTCCAAAGACGCTCACGTAGATCTTCGCATTTCTCAGGTCGGGGCTCACGCGCACTTCGGTTACCGTGAGGAGTCCGTATTCTTCCATGCTGAAATTGCGCTGGAAGAGGAGTCCGACCTCTTCTTTGATCATCGACGCAACTCGTTCCGTCCGTACCGACATGAGCCGTCTCCCGGATCATTCCAGCTTTCTTTTCACTTCCACTTGCTGATATGATTCTAACACGTCGCCGACTTTGATGTCGTTGAAATTCTCGAGCCCGATGCCGCATTCGAATCCCTGCTCAACCTCACGCACATCGTCCTTGAAACGCTTGAGGGATGCGAGGGTGCCGTTGAAAATTTCAATGCCGTCCCGGATGAGGCGGACCTTGTTGTTGCGGGTGATCTTCCCGTCCTTGACGTAACATCCGGCGATTGTCCCGACTTTTGATATCTTGAATGTCTCGCGAATATCGACGGTCGCGGTGACTTCCTCCGAAACCGTTGGCGCGAGCATTCCCTCCAGCGCATTCCGGACTTCGTTGATGGCATCGTAGATGATGCTGTACAGGCGGATGTCGATGTCTTCCTGCTGGGCGAGCTGGCGGGCTTTGAGGTTCGGCCGGACGTGGAAACCGATGATGACCGCCCGCGATGCAACGGCGAGGATCACATCCGATTCCGAGATACCCCCGACGCCCTTATGAATCACATGCACCTTCACTTCGCCCGTGGAGAGTTTCATGAGGGAATCCGACAGGGCCTCGGCAGAGCCGTCGACGTCGGCCTTGACGATGACCGGCAGGTCGCGCACCTGGCCTTCCTTGATCTGTTTGGAAATATCGTCGAGGGTTACACGGCGGTTCTGGCGGAAATCCTGTTCTCTCTTCAATTGCTGACGCTGGATGCTGATGTCCCGCGCGAGGCGTTCATCCTCGAGCACAACGATCGCATCGCCTGCCTGCGGGATGCCGTCAAAACCGATCGCCTGGACGGGCTGCGAGGGCTTTGCGCTTTCGATCCGCTGGCCGCGTTCGTCAAACATCGCCCTGATGCGCCCGCTCCGGACGCCGCAAACAAACGAATCGCCTATCCTCATCGTTCCCTTCTGAACGAGAACCGTTGCGGTGATTCCTTTTCCCTTGTCCAGCTCGGCTTCGACCACAACGCCCCGAGCATGACGGTTGGGATTTGCCTTCAGGTCGAGGACCTCCGCTTCCAGAAGAATCTTCTCCATAAGCTGTTCAACGTGAAGACCCGTCCGCGCCGAAAGTTCGACTGCCTGCGCCTTACCGCCGTATTCCTCGACGAGAAGTCCCCGCTCGGCGAGCTGCTGCTTGATGCGTTCGGCATTCGCTTCGGGCTTGTCAATTTTATTGATGGCCACGATCATCGGAACGTTTGCGGCCTGGGCATGACTAATCGCCTCAAGGGTCTGCGGCATGACTGCATCGTCCGCGGCGACGACGAGCACCACAATGTCGGTCACTTGTGCGCCGCGAGCCCGCATGGCCGTGAACGCCTCGTGGCCGGGCGTGTCGAGGAACGTGATCTGCTTGTTACCGTCGAGCGTGACCTCGTAGGCACCGATATGCTGGGTGATGCCGCCGGACTCTCCAGCAACCACATTCGTCCGCCGGATGTAATCGAGGAGCGACGTTTTTCCGTGATCGACGTGACCCATGATCGTTACCACCGGCGGGCGGGGCTCGAGCGACTCGGGCGCATCCTCCTCGTCGTGAAGCTCGTCGGCCGTGAATTCATGTTCGAATGAAACCTGGAAGCCGAATTCGTCCGCAACCAGCGTGATGGTGTCCTTGTCCAGTCGCTGATTGATGGAGACCATGATGCCGAGCGCCATGATCTTCTGGATCACTTCGGCGACCGAAACACGCATCAGGTTCGCGAGTTCCCCGACCGTGACGTATTCCGTGACCCGGATACGCGTTTTATCCCGCTCGATTTCGTCGAGGATTTTCTGCTGTTCCTCCTCGCGTTTCTCTTTCTTCCGACGCTTGATCGCGGCACGGGACGCTGCCGAATCTTCGCTCATCTCCGAGAGCGTCTCCTTGATCGCCTTTGCGACTTCAACTTCGTTGACCTCGGCCCGTCGCGTTTTCTTTCGCTTCCGCAGTTTCGCTTCTTCGTCTTCGCCCGTCGGCGCCGGGGCGATCTTGACCCGCTTGGTGTCTTCCCGGACTTTTTTCTTTTTCTTCTTCTTTTTCTTGTCGTCTTCCTCGGTCGTCGCCGGCGGAGCGGGCTTTTCGAGCTCCATCTTGCCCTTGATCGTCAGCCCGCGCTGCGTACGCGCGACGGCAACCTCGAGCGGAGAGCGCGCTTCCACTCTCGCAGGCCGGATCTCCGGCTCGGGCACCTTGACCGGCGGCGCCTCCGGCGCTTTTGCCTGGATTGCCGGAGAAGTCGCGATTTCAGCTTCAACGCCTGCGGCGGGAGCGGCAGCCATCACCGGCTCGGGAATCTCCGCCGCGTGCTCGGGCTTCTGTTCGACGACAGGGAGCGCCTCTGCCTCTTCCGCGCCCGTCGCTTTCTTTTCGGGTTTGTCGGACGGCTCCTTCTTCCGCGAGGACCGGAACTCCTGGATCTTCTTTTGATGCCGCTCTGCGACATCCTTCTCCTTCTTGAAGTGACCCATTACCGTGTGGACTGCTTCCTCGTTCACCACGCTCATGTGGTTCTTTACTTCGAACCCCTTCTTCTTCAGGAAGTCCAGAATGGTTTCGCTGGAGAGGTTAAGCTCCTTGGCGAGATTATAGATTTTTGTTTTCTTGTCACTCATACTGCTTATTCCGCAGGGGGCTCACTTTGCTTCGGCTCCACGTTCGCCGCATGTTCAACCGGTTCCGCCACGGGCGCGCCCGCCGCCTTTGGAAGGGCGGACGACGCCTCCTCCTCGTTTTCCACCTCCGCCTCTTCGAGCCCCTTCTTGAGCATCACAACAATCTCGTCCACTTTCTCCCCTTCGATACCGAGAGCGCTCACGATTTCTTCTTTCGAAGATTCGATGACGTCGCGGACCGTTTCGTATCCTTCGTCGAAGAACTTGTGGAACAAGACGTCTCCCAGCTCCTCGCGGAACTCGGAGAGGTCCATGTCGTACTCCTCTTCTTCTCCCCCTTCCTTCAGAACCTGGATGTCAAATCCGGTGAGCTTGGATGCGAGCCGCACGTTTTGCCCTCCCTTGCCGATCGCCAGAGAGACCTGGTCGACTGCGACAAGGACCGATGCCTTTTTGTTTTCGGCATCAACCTGGATTTCCTTCAGCTTGGCGGGGGCCAGCGAACGCTGGATGAACATCGTCGTGTCTTCGGTGTAGTTGATGACGTCGATATTTTCGTTGTTCAACTCCCGGACGATCGCGTGAATGCGGACTCCCTTCATTCCGACGCACGCGCCGACGGCATCGATGCGGTCGTCGTGCGACAGAACGGCGACCTTCGCCCGGTCTCCCGGTTCGCGCGCAATCCGCTTGATCTCGATAATGCCGTCGTAGATTTCCGGAATCTCGATCTCGAATAATCGGATGAGAAATTGCGGGTCGGTCCTGGATATGATGACCAGCGGATTCCCGGACCCTTTGCGCACCTCCTTGACGACGGCACGAATTGTATCCCCCTTCTTGTACCGCTCCTTGTAGATTTGTTCGCTGCGCGGGAGGATGAGCTCGTTCTTGTTATGGATGACGAGGATCTCTCCCTTCCCCTTCCGGATCTGGTATATCTCCCCGACGACGATCTCGCCCAGCGTCGAGGAATACTCGTTGAACACCGCTTCGCGCTCGATCTCCTTGATGCGCTGGTTCAGATTCTGTTTTGCGCTTACGACCAGGCGGCGGCCGAACTCCGAAAGCGGGACGATCTCAACGAACTCTTCACCGACTTCAAGATTCTCGCCCGTTTTTTCCTTGACGCCCGCGGGCGTGATCTGGGTCGACGGATCTTCGACATTCTCGACGACGTCCTTCTCCAGATAGATCTCAATATCTCCCTTGTCCATGTTTACCACGACGTCGAATCGAACGGTGAGACCGTACTTCTTCTTGACCATCATGCCGAAAATATCCTCGATGATGCCGATGAGGATATCCCGGTCCATGCCTTTCTCTCTCGCCATCTGGGCGAACGATTCAACGATCTCGTGATTCATATCTTTCTCCGCTAAATGCCCCTACCAGGGGAGGACTTCCTTGGACTCCAGGATCGCGTCAAACGTCAGGGTGATGGGGGACATCTCCGGCCTCGTGAAGGTGAGACGGTTCCCGTCAACATCGGTCAACGGGGCAACCAACTCGACAACATCCGACCCTTCTGCGTATCGGACCCTAAAAGTGCGCCCGACATTTTTTCTGTACTGGCGCAAAAGACGCAAGGGCCGCTCAAGGCCCGGGGACGAGACCTCGACATCATACGCCCCTTGAATGACATCGGCTTCATCCAGGGCCTTTCCCAACTCCCGGCTGATCTCTGCACACTGGCTGATCGTAATACCCTCATCCGTATCCGCAAGAACCTGCACAATTTTCCGCCCCCGGTCGCTTCGGACGGCGAGATCGACCTGAAAGGCCCCCTGCCGGTCCAGCATCGGACGCGCCAATTCCGCTATTTTCGTTACAATGTCCGTCATTTTTCTGTGTCCAAAAAAAATAGCCCGTTACAGCGGGCTATCAAACTAACACTTCTAATATATCGAATTCGTTCGCCAGAAGCAAGCACTTCCGTCACCTGCAAGGCGCCGCGAATGATGCGCCATCCGCAGGAAAATGAAATGCTAAAAATTCGTCACAGCAGGATGTTTTCGGTCGAATTCGGCTATTCGCTCGGCAGCCTCCGCCGGGTCATCGGTGATGTAGAACAGGTCGAGGTCTTCCTCGGAAATCATGCCCGCACTCAGCATCGGCCCGCGAATCCATTCGATGAGGCCTTTCCAGTACTCTTTACCCATCAGGACGACGGGAAACGGGCGGACCTTGTGTGTTTGGATGAGGGTGATCGATTCAAAAAATTCGTCGAGCGTGCCAAATCCGCCGGGAAGGACGACGAACCCGTGGGCGTACTTTACGAACATCACCTTCCGGACGAAAAAATGCCGGAATCGGATCATGCGGTTCTTGTCGACATGGGGGTTCGATTGCTGTTCGTGCGGAAGGTCGATGTTCACGCCGACCGATGCGCCCCCCTGCGCCTGGGCCCCCCGATTTCCCGCCTCCATGATGCCGGGGCCGCCGCCCGTCATGATGTTAAAACCGCGCTTCACAAGTTCCCGGGCAACGTTGACCGCCATGTCGTAGTATTGAGTGCCGGAATGAGTCCGCGCGGAACCGAAGATTGTAACGAGGTGCTCCTGCTGTGACATCATCGTAAAGCCCTCGACAAATTCCGCGATGATGCGGAAGACCCGCCAGATATCTTCCTGCGTTCCGAGGATCTTGCGCAGTTGCGTGTCCTGAAAATCGTCGTAGGACGTGCGGTTATTATCGTTGTTCATATATGCCTTTTTCCTGATTCGGACCGGCCGTGCCCTGCAGGGCCAGCGAGAGAAAGTTCGACAGAATGGTCTTCCCTTGCGGGGTGGCAATCGATTCGGGGTGAAATTGAACGCCGTACGTCGGATAACGCCTATGCCGCAAACCCATGATCACTCCGTCCGCCGTCCAGGCGGTCACGACAAGGTCGGCGGGGAGAGATTGACGTTCGACGATGAGAGAATGATACCGGGTTCCGACAAGTGGAGAGGGAAGTTTTGCGAACAAACCCGCGCCGTCGTGATGGACCAAAGAAGTCTTGCCGTGAAAGATGGCATCGGCGCGGACGATATTCCCCCCAAAGGCCTCTCCAACCGCCTGATGGCCCAGGCAGACGCCGAGGATGGGAACCTCCCGATGGAGAGCCCGCACGAGTGGAACTGAAATTCCTGCTTCCCGGGGAGTGCACGGGCCGGGGGAGATGACGACTGCCCCGGGGCGCATCTCCCGAATTTGATCCACCGAACGCGAATCGTTCCGGAGAACTTCGAGATTCATCCCAAGCTCGCCGAGGTATTGGACGAGGTTGAAAGTGAAGGAATCGTAATTGTCGAGGACGAGAATCATCGTGCCTCCCTATTCGAAGCTGCAGCGGCTGAGGCGAGCGAAAATGCCTCGAGGTTTGCCCCCAGCTTTTCCATCGATTCCTCGTATTCGCGCTCCGGATTCGAGTCGTAGACAATGCCCGCCCCTGCCTGGAAGTAAGCCGTGCCGTCTTTGACCACAATCGTACGGATTGCGATGCACGAGTCGATGTTTCCGGAAAAATCGATGTAGCCGATCGCCCCTCCATAAATGCCCCGCTTCACCGGTTCGAGCTCGGCAATGATCTCCATCGCGCGGATCTTCGGAGCGCCGCTCAGAGTGCCCGCGGGAAAGCAGGAGAAGAGGGCGTCGATGGGTGAAAGGCCGGCCCGCAGTTTTCCACGGACCGCGGAGACAATGTGCATGACGTGCGAGTACTTCTCCGTCGACATGAACACCGGAACGCTGACCGAGCCGAACTCGCTGATGCGTCCGATATCGTTCCGTCCCAGGTCGACAAGCATCAGATGTTCGGCCCGCTCCTTTTCGTCGGCCAGGAGTTCGGCTTCGAGCCGGCGGTCGTCCTCTTCCGAATCGCCGCGGCGTCGCGTGCCGGCGATCGGCCTCGTTTCGACATACCCGTCCTCGACCCGCACGAGCATTTCGGGCGATGCGCCGACGATTTGAAACGTGTCGAGGTTGAGATAGTACATGTAGGGGGAAGGGTTCAGAATTCGGAGCGACCGGTAGATGCTGAACGGGTCCGCCCCGGATTTGCTCTTCAACCGCTGCGAGAAAACAACCTGGAACGCATCGCCGGCCCGGATGTATTCGCGGATGCGCTCGACGCCCGCGATGAAACGGTCGCGGCTCGTGACATACTCCACCGGCGACCTCGTTCCCTGGTTGGTGGGCGGCAACGGGGCATCTTTCTTAAGCAAGCGTTTCAGCCGCTCGATTTCCGTCACGGCTTTTTGATATTCCCGCTTGACATCCTCATCGGACCCGTTTTTCCCGCCGATGTAACCGTTCGACACAAGAAAGAGCCGGTGCGTCACGTTGTCGAAGATCAGGAGCGTGTCGCAGAACATCAGAAGCCCGTCGGGGATCGACAGCTCATCCGCCTCCGGGACGGGGATGTCCTCCAGAAGGCGGACAGTTTCATAACCAAAATATCCGACGGCCCCCCCGGTAAACCTCGGGAGTCCTTGAACCCGCACGGTCTTGAAATGGGCAAACATTTTCTTCAACGCTTCCAGCGGATGGTCGTCGGCGCCCGCCAGTTTCGGCAACACCTCGACGTCCTTGTGGAAGGACTGAATCGAGAAATGAGAGCCACGGATCGAGATCGTCATGAACGGGTCAAAGCCGATGAATGAGTATCGCGCGATCTTCTCGCCGCCTTCGACGCTTTCAAGAAGAAATGAAAATGGGGATTCACGACGGATCTTTGCGTAAATGCCGACAGCGGTTTCCGTGTCCGCGACAATCGTATCGTAAGCCGGAATTACATTTCCTGCCCGCGCCGCATTGCGGAATTCCTCAAACGTCGTCATGGATTCCGGGCAGAGGGAAGTTCAATTGGGTTATGGATGGAAGGGATGATTCATACAGCGGGGGAAGAAGCCAGAATCTCGCAATTCGGCCCTTCGAACGACCGGATCAGGCCTCGGAAGTTCTCCGGCACGCGTTTTCCCCGGCCCGAAGCTGGGTCGAGCCAGACGTGGAACGCCTTGTTCTCCGCGATCAACCTCCCCGTCCGGGCGTCTTCCAAAATTCCCTCCATCATGAAACTCGAATCGTGGATGAATGCAGTGCGCGTGTAGACATTCAAGAGCTCGTCAAAGCGTGCCGGGGCCCGGTAATCGATTTCATTTCTCACCAGGACGACCTTTGATTCGTTATTGACGCTGTTCAGGTCCACGGCCGCTCCGATATGTTTCAGGTACTCAACTCGTCCAACCTCGCAATACAGCAGGTAATTTCCGTTATGGACGATTCCCTGCCAATCCACTTCATAGTTCCGTACCCGAATCTGCATTTGATGTCTGAACTTTGCTTTTTCCACGAGATCAGGACAACGCTTCGCTGACGATTTCTCCCGCCCGCTCCACCTCCTGGGCGGAGACATCGAGGTGTGCAACGGCACGAATCAGCGTCGGGCTCATTTCAGACAGCAGGACGCCGCGTCTCCTGAGACGTGTGAGGATCGAATCCGCCCGTTCATCCCGGCCCGAAATATCGATGACAACAATATTCGTTTCTACCCCCTTTTCATCGACGTTGAAACCGCGAACGCCCGAAACGAGTCGCACAAACGTTCGCGCCTTCTCGTGGTCCTCTCCCAGCCGGGCGCGGTTGTGCTCGAGAGCAAAGAGCGCTCCGGCGGCGATGATCCCCCCTTGTCTCATCCCCCCTCCGAAGACTTTCCGCAGTCGCCTCGCACGGTCGATAAACCCTTTCGTCCCGGCGAGGGCGGAACCAACAGGAGCTCCCAGCCCTTTGGAAAAACAAACGCTCACCGAGTCGCACGTCGCCGCGTAGGTCTCCGGTTTGATTCCCGTGGCCGCCGACGCGTTCCACAACCGGGCGCCGTCGAGATGGAGAGCAAGATTCGCCCGTCGGGTGAACGTCCGGATCCTTCGCATTTCCTCGAGCGGGTAGATCGAGCCTCCCGCTCGATTGTGGGTATTCTCAATGCAGACGAGCGAGGTACGCGGCAGATGATACTCCCTGGACCGTACCGCGGGCAGGAGATCCTCGACGCGCAGGATCCCGCGCACGCCTTTGAGCGTCCGAAGCTGAACGTGCGACAACATCGCCGGACCCGCAGTCTCGTAATTGAAAATGTGGGAATCCCCCTCCACAATAACTTCGTCCCCCGGCTGGGTGTGGGCCTTGATCGCAAGTTCGTTGGCCATGACGCCGCTCGGCGTGAAAAGCGCCGCTTCCTTGCCAAGAATCTCCGCGACCGTCTCCTGGAGACGATTGACCGTGGGATCCTCGCCGTACACGTCGTCCCCGACCTCCGCCTCCGCCATCGCCCGCCGCATGTCTGCGCCCGGCTTGGTGACGGTGTCGCTTCTCAAATCGATGATTCCGCTCTTCTTCATTTTTGATTTCGCCGCCCCGGCATTGCAAAAGCTAAAATAACGATTCCTGCCGAGCAACACAAACAACCCTGGGCAAACACATCGCCGTGCTTCGTGTAGAACGTTTGAGAATCCTGCGTCGCGACCGAATCGACCCATCGGGCGCCTTCGAAGAAAGGGCTCGACGAATGGACCAACCCGTACGGGTCGACGAATTCCGAGATTCCTCCGTTGGCGCACTGCACAATCCATCGCCGATTTTCGACCGCCCGGAGCGACGCGTACGCCGCGTGCTGGTATCCGCCCGACGTCTTTCCCCACCAGCTGTCATTCGTGAGGACGACGAAGAATTGCGCACCGCGACGGGTAAATTGCCGCACGAAGTCGGGATAGACCGACTCGTAACAGATCATCCCTCCAAACCGAACGCTCTTGCCGTTTCGAAGCTTCAGAGAGTAGACCAGCGTGTCATGTCCTATCCCCCAATTGCTGATTCCGACATTCCACTTGAGAGGTTGGATGAGAAACCGGAAGGCCGAGGCATACGGGATTCTCTCCGCGAAGGGAACGAGTACCATTTTCTCGTAGACCGGTCCAGCGCCCAGTCCGGGATTTATGATCGTGGCGGCGTTGTACGATTCGTAAAAATAATTCGTCGTGCCCACTCTCTGCGCCGTGACGGATGCGTGCGCGGAATCCTCAATTTCAACGTGTTCCAGCCCCGTGAATATCGGCACGTCGAGCGAGTCGACCGAGCGCGTCAGGGCGTAGAATTCCGGTGCAAATTGCGGCAACAAGATGTCGAATGGAATCGCCGTCTCAGGCCACAGAATGATATCCGGGGTCTGACCCGAGAGTTCTTTCGAAAGACTCATGCAACTGTCGACCTCGCGCTTGTAAGAGGCGATCCGGTCGAAGTTCTTCACCCCCCATTTTTCCCACGGGTCAAAGTTCGGCTGAACGACGCCGACCCTCACATGCGAACCCTGCGGCAGAACGCGCGTGGAGAGAATGACCCTGCCGTAGACCCACGGAGCGGCGTAGACGATTACGATGAACGCAAGAGCGGTCAGCGCCTGCCAGGACCGCGGCTGCCATCGAGTCGTGCTCACGTTCAGCAAAAGCAGGTATGCCCCTGCGTTGAAAAGGCAGATCAAAAACGTGAGGCCGTATGCGGAAGTGTATTCGGCAATCTGTATCCGGGTGACATCGTACGCCTGGCTGGTGCCGACGGTCATCCACGGAAAAGTGAATTCTCCCACTGAATGGATGTACTCATAAGAAATCCAAAGGAAGATGAACGCGGCCAGGCCCGCATGCAGGCCCATCTTTCGACGCACGAGTGAAGCAAGAAGGATGAAGGGAAGATACAGGAGAGGATGGATGAACAGAAGCGCGGCTCCGGCCGACATCATCCAGGGGTCGTGCATGTGGGTAAATCCACCCGCCCAATAGACGGTGGTGATGTGAAAGAGCGTGAGAAAGACATATCCATGACCGGTGACGGAGAGGTACGACCGGGACCGGTCGAAAACCAGCAGGAATGGAATGAACGCTACGTATGCAAGGGAATAGAACGGCGACGGAGGGAATGAAAGCCCCAGCAGAATTCCGCTCGCGGCGGACAGAAGAAAACCGGCACGGGGCGAAAGTTCCGACGACGTCGGGTTCGAGGAAGCCATCGCGGTCAGCGGGGAGGGTGCGACAATCCCCGGTGCCTGGTTACGCGCTCGTAGGATTCGAAGACCCCGATAACGGCGAGAGCGCAGACCGCCCCGATAACCGCCCCTCCCAGGACGTCGGACGGATAGTGCACGCCGACGTAAACCCGGGAGAAACAAACCAGCGTCGCAAGTGCGAAAAACCATGGAGCGCCGCGGGGGATGAAATAGCTCACGAGAATTGCCCCGGCGGCATTGTTCACGGCGTGGGATGAAGGAAATGAATACCCGCTCCCGCACCCCACGAGCAGGTGAACGTTGAGCAGTTCCCGGCACGGTCGCTCGCGCTCGACGAGGAATTTGATCACCGAGCTGCTGAGCTGATCGCTTAAGAATATCGTCAGGATGAAAAGAACGGCGGCGAGACGAACGTTCCGTTCACCGTAGAGGATCATCAGGAGAAGGGCGAGCAAGACTGCAACCAGAATCACTTTCTGCCGGTTGAGGTCCGTCAGGAAAGGCATGACCACATCGAACACCGGATTCTGAAGGGTTCGGTTGCAGAAGTAGAAGACCGATGTGTCCAGCCGTATCAAAAAGTCCGTCACGTACGCTCCGTCTCGATTACGGCCGAGGTGTGCGGGATTTCAGCATCTTGCGTGCCACAAAGAAAAGTACCGCGACGAGAAGCAATCCCGTAATCGCTTCACCGTACGCGTCGAGATAAACGCCGATATCTCTCCAGTTTTCGCCCAGCTTCTTCCCCGCAAAAACAAGGATGAAATTCCATGCCAGGGCGCTTACAAATGAGAGTAACGTCGTCCTCCCGAGGGGGAGTTCCGACATGCCGGCGAAGAGCGACACGACCGCTCGTGTTCCGGTGAGAAAGCGGTTGGCGGTAATGATCCAGTATCCGTATCGCCGGAACCAGGATTCAACGACATGGACTTGCGCCGTGGGAAGGAATCGCATCCGACCTTTTGCAAGAATGCTCGCTCCGAACCAGTCTCCCACTTTGTACATCGTGACAAATCCCAGCGTGCTTCCGGCCGTCGCCGCGAGAAGAATCGAGGCGAATTGGACTCGACCAAAACCGGCGATCGACCCTGCAGCAACGATGACCAGATCACTCGGGAAGGGGGGAAAAACGTTTTCCAGGTAGGCAATCGACGCGACGGCGCAATAGACCCAGACCGGATCGAGCTCCGAGAGCTTGCGTATCACCGCTTCCATGTATCATCTCCGCGTCCCCTCAATCCCCGCCGCTCAGACAAAGGTCTTTGTGCTCCTCACAAGGGCGACGGCATACGCAGCACACCCTTCACCCCTTCCAATCGCCCCGAGCCCTTCGTTCGTTGTTGCCTTGACCGAGACTCGGACGGGCGGTATGCCGGCCGCCAGGCCGATGCTCTTTTTCATGCGGTCAACGTAGGGAGCGATCACCGGGAGCTCCAGGACGACGGTCGAGTCCACGTTGACTAACTCCAGGTCGTTCCTCGCAAGCAGTTTGGAAACCGCGCGAAGGAGCTTGAGGCTGGAAATATTTCTGAATTTTGGGTTGGTGTTTGGAAAGTGATGTCCGATGTCACCGAGCGCGGCAGCCCCGAGCATGGCATCGCAAATTGCGTGGAGCAACACGTCGCCGTCCGAGTGACCCAGAAGTCCGGACTGGAACGGAATCTTCACCCCGCCCAGGACCAGCTTTCGACCGCGCGTCATTCGATGAATATCGTAACCGAAACCCACACGCAACACAGCCGTCTGCCCCGTGTGCTTCTTCATCGCACCTCGAACGTTGTAAATGCGTGGGAAAGGTCCATCCAGTCAATCCTGAGGTCGGAAACGTGCGCCGCTCGCGGCCCGACCTTCACCTCCCCGATGAACTCTTCGACCAGCGAACGAGCCCCCTCGACTTCGATTTCAACGTCTCCGTTGTAGACATTTTGTACATATCCCCGCAACGCAAATTTTTGGGCACGCATAAGGACGAAGTACCGAAATCCCACCCCTTGAACGAGCCCCCTGACGACGATGTGCGCGCGTGCATCCATGCGGAGAAATCAAATTACCAGTCGCGTCGGTGAGATGCAATGAAACATTTTCTAGCCGGCGGTCATCGCGCGAAACATTTGAATCGAAGCTGATACGGATTTACCCGTTTGCCGCGAGCTGAGCTTCAGCGCCGCGACGATGACGCCGGGGGGAACACCGACGCGCAGCGCTCCCCTCAAGTGCGAATAAAGCTGGCGTTCGAGTCCCTGGTAAGCGAGGACGACGATATTCAGCAGCTCGCGGTCCCCGAGCGAAAGTCCCGGCCGGGAAATCACACGCCCGTAGGATTCAGCGACGATCCACTGCGGAAGTTCCGGATGGAGAAGTGCGAGGTTCCGAAGAAGCTTTCGCCACTGTGTGCCGTAGACTCTTCGGAGGGCGGAAAGCCCCGCGCGCCGGGTCATTCGGGGCCGCGAACGAATTCTTGGACGCTTTGGCGGAACCAAGTTCCGCAACTTCTCGAGGCCATCCAGCATCGCCGGCGACCCGAGAACAAGCGAGAGGTGGATGAAGACTTCGGCTACGTACCGTTGAGGAATTCCGCCGCTGCGGAGACCGCGACGAAGGGGCAAGTCAACCCGCGATCGCTTCGCGCAGGCATAGTACGATGCAAGACTCACCGCGAGACGCTGACGCGGATTGAGGTTTGGCCGGGTGTGCCGCTGGGGCATAAAAAAAGGGACGCGAAGAAAACGTCCCTTTACACGGTTTCGCTGGTGCGGAAGGCGGGACTTGAACCCGCACGCCTTGTGGGCGCCACCCCCTCAAGATGGTGTGTCTGCCAGTTCCACCACTTCCGCAGGAATTCAATCCGTCCCGGGATCGGCTGCGCATCGAGGACGGCGGACACTGTCGCATGCACGTCGTTCAATATACTCACCATTGAAAGCGAAGTCAAGGAATGCCGCACTGAAGTAGTGTCCTCAATTCAGCGGGCTCCAACGTATTAAGGAAGCGTCATGCTGAACTCGTTTCAGCATCTGACGTTCACAGACCCCGAACCAAGTTCGGGGTGACGGTTGCTTGGAAATAGGACACTACCCGCACCGAAGGCGTCGTCGTCAACCGGTCAGCAGCATTTTCCTCGCCCTCATGGATCTCTCCGACGGCTCTTCCGGCACTGCTGACATTCTTCATGACATTTTCCCCCATCAACGCATTCACGTCTGTCTCATCCCCGAATTCTGATTCACCATTCCCTCTTCCTCAATCCCTATTCTCCATTCCGCATTCCCCATTCCCAATTCCGAATTCGTGAGCGTGGGTGGGATCGAACCACCGACCCTCTGCTTAAAAGGCAGATGCTCTACCACTGAGCTACACGCTCAACCGTCAATTAATCAGGACAAATATACCGAAATGCTCAAAGAGATTCAAAGCGAGGGAGGAGGCAAAGAAACCGGGGGACAGGGATCATGCGAGGGTCGCTTCCCTTCGACTTCCGGGTCAATCTCACGGAAGCATCCGGCAGTACCGTGTCATCATCAACCTTTCTTTTTCCTCAGCAACGAGACAACCACAACGACGACGAGGACCGCGCAGAGGATGGTGAGGATGACACGATGTTCTTCCTGGAGAATATCCTTCCATGAATCGCCGAACAAGTCCCCAAGGAGTATGAATGTCAAACACCAGACGACGCCTCCCGAGTATGCGTACAGCGCAAAGGTGGGATATCTGATATCGGTCGTGCCGGCGACGATGGCGGTCAGGTGCCTGATGCCCGGGATGAAGTAGCCGAAGGACAGCACCCACTTCCCCGTCCTTGAAAACCAATTGTGGACAGTCTGAATTCGATCCGGGGTCATGCGAAATGCCGGCCCGTATCGGTCGAGGAGCGCGACGCCCCCCACCCGTCCGATCAGGTAGCTGACCGTAATGCCGGTCCCCGTGCCGATGAATGCGGCGACGAGCGCAGCCGGAAGTTCGAGCGTTCCTTTGGAGACAAGATAACCGGTGAGTACCAGGAGGGTCTCGTCGGGGACGGGAAGTCCGACGATGCCAAATGCGAGTGAACCGACTAACGCGGCGTAACCGTAAGCATCAATCCAATGCTGGAGAAGTTCGAGAGACATTTGGCGGAGGTGACTTGCGAGCCCCCGCGAACCGGCATACAGTTTTCATCCTCAACATCCAGCGCCATCGCTCCGGAAAACGACCGTTCGCGTCCGGCTCTTATCCCTGCGGAAGATTCTGGTCCTTGCCGCCCGGTGACGTGAGAGTCGTCGTCGGAGGTGCCGGCGGTGCCGCCTTCTTCCGGTGCAGTATTCCGTAAGGAATAATCACGCAGTATCCCAGGACAAGCAAAAGCGGGGCGACCACCAAAGGCATCGTGCCGTCCCAGGGACTCTGCGCCAGTGCGACGTATCCCGCCAGGATCACAACCGCGGCAACGCCGAAAATCTGGTAGTTCGTTTTGCTGAACGGCAATCCGACCGACGGTGCCTTGCGCCGTGGCTGCTTCGCTTCCGCTCGTGCCATTGTACCTCCTTCGGTCTAAGAATAAAAAACCCAGCGTTGGGGGGAACGCCGGGCTCGACCGTATACTGCAACAACAGTCAGGGGAGTTACTGTTGTCCTGGTCGACTTGTAATTTACCTTATTTTGGGATTTTGTCAAGAGATAAACAAAATAAAATTAGCCGTGTCGGATTGCACCGAGTTTCCCGTCCGTCAAGCGCAGCACCCTGGTCGCCCGACGGGCAAGGTCGGGATTGTGCGTTGCCACGATGAATGTTACACCCCTTTTTTCGCAAAGCTCGGCGAGGAGCCGGTGAAGGTGAAGTCCGTTCTCTTCATCCAGGTTTCCCGAGGGTTCGTCCGCAAGCACGATTCGGGGGTCGTTCATGAGCGCGCGGGCAACCGCAACCCGCTGCTGTTCCCCCCCCGAGAGTTCCGCCGGTTTATGGTTTCGGCGATCCTCAAGACCGACCTGACGGAGAAGTTTTTCACCTTTCGGAATCGCCTGCCGAAGGGAGACCCCC
Organism: Bacteroidota bacterium; assembly: GCA_035499415.1. Classification (GTDB taxonomy): domain Bacteria; phylum Bacteroidota; class Ignavibacteria; order UBA10030; family UBA10030; genus DATJYV01. The sequence continues at coordinate 4,655 of DATJYV010000100.1, read as the reverse complement.
TTGATCAGAGCCGGCATGCACACGTTCTCAAGCGCGGAAAACTCCGGCAGGAGGTGGTGAAACTGAAACACGAACCCCAAGGTCGAATTACGGAATGCGGCGATTCCCTCCTCGGACATGCCAAAGATATCGGTTTCGTCCACAAACACCTTTCCTTCCGAAGGCCGGTCAAGGCCGCCGAGGATGTGAAGCAACGTACTTTTTCCGGAGCCGGACGGCCCGACGATAACCACAAATTCTCCGTCACGGAGCTCAATGTCCACACCTCGCAGAACCTGGAGCGAGACGTTTTTCCCTGTTTGATATTCCTTGCGGATGCCTTCGCCCCGCAAGAGAGTCTTTCTCCGGGTCATTCCCATCTGATCGATTCTGCCGGGATGAGGTCTGCCGCCCGCCGGGCCGGAAGCCGGGAGGCGAATGTCGCGAGCCCGACGGCAGCGAGAGCGATGAAGATAAAGTCGGTCAGCCGGAGTTCCACCGGGATCGCGGAGATGATGTAGACGGTCGGGTCCAGCGTGAGAAGATGGTATTTTTGTTGGAGGATGACGACCAGCACGCCCAGGGCAATACCCGCCACTGTCCCGACGACCCCGACGAGAAGTCCCTGGTAGAGAAAGATCCGACGCACGGCGAGGTTCGTCGCCCCCATGGACTTGAGAATCCCGATGTCCCGCGTCTTTTCGATCACCGTCATTGTCAACGACCCGAGAAGATTGAAAGAAGCGACGGCGATGATGAGCGAGAGGATGATGTACGCCGCCCATCGCTCGAGCTGCATGACGGTGTACAGCTCGCGGTGGAGGTCGAACCATGTCAGGATCCGGAAGTCCGGAAAGGCGGACGCGAGTCGCCTGCGCATGGAATTGCTGTTTGCGATGTCGTTCAATCGGATCTCGAGTCCGTCAATGGACTTCCCCGCATCGAAGAGCGCCTCGGCACTTTGTACGCTCGTAAAGGCGTAGTAGCCGTCATAGTCCTTGTTGTTCGTTTCGTACAGTCCGACGACACGGAACCTGCGGATCAGCGGAAGGCCAAGCTGGGACGACGCAAGTTCCGCCGCCGAGGGGCTCACGATCGACACCGTGTCCCCGACGACCGCTCCCAGCCGGTCTGCAAGGATCATGCCGAGCACGATCCCGTTTTTTCCCTCCCCACCAAAATCGAGCGACCCCAGCACGATCTTTTCACGCAATCCGGATGCGTCTCCGATCCTCGCCTGGTCGATCCCCTTGATATTTACCACGCGATTGACATTCCGCGAGACGACGAGTGCCTTGCCGACGACAAAGGGAGAATAGCCCTTCACCGCGTTGCTGGAATCCAGATACCGGATGAGGGACGCGTAAGCCGTGGGGTCGGACCTCGCGGCCCGTTCCACGCGCAGATGCGGGTCGAACGAAACCAGAATGGACGTGACGAGACCGCCAAATCCGTTGAACACCGACAGGACGGCCACGAGCGCGGCGACGCCGATCGTGATGCCGAGGACGGATATCAGGGAGATGACGGATACGAATCCCTGGCGTTTCTTCGAGAAAAGGTACCGGACGGCAACGAGTGTTTCGAATTCCATCAGCTGAACCGAAGAATGCGGACCGGGTCGAGTGTCGCGGCAAATCGGGCCGGAAAGAGGGAAGCCAGGAAGCACATTGTGAGCGCGACGCCGCTGACCAGCGCAAAATTGGTCCATTGGAGTTCGATGGGGACGTGCGTCATGAAGTAAACCCCCGACGGGAGCGGAAAGAAGCGATAGCGCATCTCCGTCCAGCACAACCCCCACGCGAGGGCATCACCCAGGGAGGTTCCCACGAGACCGATCACGACGCCCTGGGATAAAAAAATCCGAATCAAGGCCTTCCGTTCCATCCCGAGCGCGCGCAGCGTGCCGATCTGGGCCGACTTCTCCATGACCATCATGAGCAACGTGCCGACGATATTCACCGTCGCGACGATGGTGATCAAACCGAGGATGATGGGAATGGGTTTCTTCTGAAGGTCGATCCAGGTAAAAAGATTCCGGTACATCTGCTGCATGGTCCGCGCGAAATACGGATATCCCAGCTCCTCCGGGATTCGCTGCGAGAGCTCCGGAAGCCGGTCGAGGTCGCTCACCATGATATCAAAACCCGACACGGTCTTGCCGACCTGGAAGAGACGCTGGGCATTCCGCAGGTTGATGTAGACGTAACTCCCGTCATACTCGGCCATCCCCGTCTCATAAATTCCTCTTATCTCGAACTGCATGACCCGTGTCTGGGAGAGAGACAGGTCCGCGCCCCCGAGCGCGTACAGCAACAGCCGGTCGCCGAGCTTCGCGTCAATCTGTTCCGCGAGACGGCGGCCGACGATGATCGTCTGCGGCCCCTCGTCTTTTTCGTCCAGGTCGTACGTTCCGCCCACCAGCCGGCGGCGCGCGGCGGAAATGTCGTTCGATGGGTCCACGCCTTTGATCAATACGCCGTCGACCTTGTCTCCGCACTTCACCATTCCCTCCCGTGTCAGATACGGCGCCATCTCGGTCACTTCCGGATAGTGCTCGAGCACACGCCGCACCGTTCGTTCCGGGTCGGGCAGCAGTTGATTCTGAAAGGCGAAAAGCTGCATGTGCGCAGTGAAGCTCACGACATTTTCCTTGATGGTCCGCTCAAACCCGCCGAGGATGGAGAGGGTGATGATCAGGCTTGCGACGCCGAGCGTGACGCCGACGACTGCGATCAGTGTGATGAAAGAAATGAAGCCGCGATTATGACGAGAAGTCAGATGACGGAAGGCGACGAAATATGAAACGCGCAGGCGCGAGCGACGGGAGGCCACAGTTCTTACCGTCCTCCCGAAAATTCGAGAAGATAACTCTTGATAAAATCGTCGATGTCACCGTCCATCACCGCCTGAACGTCGCCTTTTTCCGTCCCCGTGCGATGGTCCTTGACGAGCTGATACGGTTGGAATGTGTACGAACGGATCTGGCTTCCCCATTCGATCTTCTTTTTCGAGCTTTCGATCGCATTCAATCGCGCTTCCTCCTCCTCCCGCTTGAGCTGGTAAAGGCGCGATTTGAGCATCTTCATGGCGCGCTCCCGATTTTGGAACTGGGATCGTTCCTGTTGACAGGCGACGACGATACCGGTGGGAATGTGCGTGATCCGGACGGCGGTCTCGACTTTGTTGACGTTCTGCCCCCCCTTTCCGCCCGACCGGAATGTGTCGACCTTGATGTCGGCCGTGCTGATCTCGATTGCCACATCGTCTTCGACTTCGGGATACACGAACACGGAAGCAAACGACGTGTGCCGGCGAGCGTTGGCGTCGTACGGCGAGATTCGCACAAGACGGTGGACGCCGCTTTCCGCCTTGAGATATCCGTAGGCATACTTCCCGATCACTTCGACGGTTGCGCTTTTGATGCCTGCCCCTTCACCATCCAGCATATCTGCAAGCAACACCTTGAAACCGCTCCGTTCGCTCCAGCGCGTGTACATCCTCAGCAGCATCTCCGCCCAATCCTGCGCCTCGGTGCCTCCGGCACCCGAATGGATTGTCAGGATCGCACTCTTCTCATCGTCCGGTCCGCTGAGCATGTTCCGCAGCTCCAGCTGGGAAATGCCCTTTGCGATCTTATCGAGATCCTTTTCGAGCTCTTTATCGATCCCCTGCTCGTTTGTCTCCTCCGCAAGCTCCACCAGCGACCCCGTGTCGCGGGCAAGCCGGTCCAGCTCCTTCCATACATCGATCCAGGACTTCAGTATTTTAATTTCCTGAAGGACCTTCTGGGCGGACACATTGTCGTTCCAAAAGTCGGATGCCTGCGACCTCGCATCCAGTTCGGCGAGTTGTTTTTCTTTTTTGTCGATGTCAAAGGAACCTCCGCAGGTTCAGGAGACGCTCCTGTTCCTCTTTGATTCTCGCCTTCTGTGCTTCAAACATGGTGAGGGTCTTTCACTGTTCGTCGATATCGATTTCCATCTTCAGCAATGCCGCCGCCAGGGTCTTCCCCTGGGCATCGTTTTTTAAAGACTTCGTCCCCCCTCCTCCGAGAGCATCATGGAGGAGAAAATTCAATGCCCAGAGATTCGGCAATTCAAAGCGCTCCACCGGACCCAGCGCGATGCCGATAAAATGCTCCTTCACCCTCTCGGCAGTTACGTGCTTCAGGATGACCGGATAGTATCGCGCCTCGCGCGCGATCAGCCCGATGTTTGCCGTGTCGCCCTTGTCGCCCGACCGGGCATGGCATATTTTCAAAAGCCGCGTCTTCATTCACTGCAGCCTGATCATTTCAACGCGCGGACTCACCGCACTCTTGGGCATAAGAGCGGGCCAGTAGGAAATAACCTCGCTGGGCTTCGGCCTGCCCGAGGCAAAGCCCGTCACCGACGGCGGACCCGTCAGAATCAGCGGGGCGATTTCCTTCCCAAATCGTTCGACCGAATCGTAATCATCGCCGCGCACCCCCACGCGGAGGACGACTTCGTTCGTCTCCGTCAGCATCTCCGCGATCGGGCCGTGGGATGAATTGTATCCCACATATTCCGTCCGGATCTCATTGAATTTCAGTCCCAGGTCCTTGAGGCGGGTGCGAAGGATCTCGTCGGCCCGCTGTGCCTTGGTCAGCGCATCCGGCCAGGAATACGTCAGCGTTCCGAATGACGTGTAAC
>DATJYV010000099.1:0-2864 GCA_035499415.1 Bacteroidota bacterium | reverse complement strand
AGCATCGGGGTCCCGGTTATGCCGCTTGAACGGGGGCTGTGTCCGGCTCGGGCATGTCCAACGGATACTCCTCCGCCTTTCTTTCGCCTAATGCACACATTAACGCCGCGAGGGCGACTTCGATCTGGCGTTCATCCGGTTCGCGCGTTGTGATGCCCTGAAGCCAGAGGCCCGGAGCGACGATGATCCTCCCCCACCAGGTAGCGGTGTGCCTGGACGAGAATCGAATACACTCATACGCGATTCCGCCGACGACGGGAATAAAGGGAAGATGGAATGCGAGCCGCATCGGGAGAGAGATGCCGCCTGTCAGGCGTATCAGTCCCCAATCGAGGAGCGCGAAGGAGAAAATGGCAACGAACATGACCATGAGCAGAAAGCTCGTTCCGCACCGCGGGTGAAAACGCGTGTGCCGCGCCACGGCCGCGGGAATCAATCGGTCGTTCAGCTCGAATGCAAATATGGACTTGTGTTCCGCCCCGTGGTATTCGAAGAGCCGCTTGATGTCTTTGATGAGAGAAATCGAATAAAGATATCCGACGAGAATGACAATCCGGATCAGTCCCGAAACCAAATTGAATGCGAACGCCTGTTGCTCGACGTGAAACAGGCGCGTTGTGACGACGAGGGGTGTAACATAGAAGACGCCAAGTGCCACCGCGAGCGAGAGGAGGAGTGACGCGGCGACGGTCCCGGTCGAACTTTTCGACGGTGCAGATTCCGGCCGGGATGATCCCTTGCCTTCCAATCCGTTCTTCGGCGGCGCGTCAAGCATCGCGACCTCCGCTGACCAATTCAGCGCACGCACGCCGAGGACGAGCATATCCACAAGCCCCACGGCTCCCCGGACGACGGGAATGTTGAAAGCGGGATGACGTTCGATGAATGACCGAAATTGGCTCATCTGGACCACGATCCGCCCGCTTTTCCGGCGAACGGCCGTCGCAACCGTTCCGGGCGCACGCATCATCACCCCTTCAATCACCGCCTGCCCGCCTATCTGCATGGGATTGTTCGGGTCGTAACGCGGATTCGTCGGTATCCAGCTTGATGTATTGTCGCGGGGAGAGCTCACGGCCTCTGCGTCTCTGGTTAAAATTTCTTCAATATACGAAACATTGCGCGGGGCATCAATCTCCGGAGGTTGGAGCTTCCGGACCAGTCCTGTCCGCCATGTCGACAATCGAGTCCCGCGTCAATTGGAGCTCGCGCGTGTCGATGACTCTCGTGAAGAAAAGCGACGCGCAGAAAGCGAGAAGGAGGATGGATTTTGTCGCCAGCCCCGACGCGGTGAGCGGCGCGGGATTCAATGCGACAAAAACGACGAACGCGACCGCAGCCATGACCGCGAGGCGAACGACTTTCCCCCACTCATACCTGACGGCATAGTAGCGCTGCGATGCGATAAACATCCCGGCGGCCATGACGATGTAGCTCGCGAGTGTGGCCAGTGCCGCACCCATGATACCCATGCGGGGAACCCACAGAAAGTTTGCGACGATATTCGTCACCGCACCCGCGCCGGTAATCAGGGGAAGAAGGAACGTTTTCTTCTCAAGATAAACGCCGACGACGAAAACGACGTACGCCCCCGTAAAGACATACGAAAGCAGGATCCACGGAACGATCGACGTCCCCGGCCAGTAGACGGGGGGAAAAAAGTAATGTCCGGCAATTCTGACCCGTACCACATCGTCGATGAAGAATGAAACGGCGAGGAAGCAGACAATCAGCAGCGAGGCAAACAGCGTGAAGACACGGGCGAATAACTGCCTGGCGTCGGAATCTGATGCATGATTCAGGAAGAACGGCCGCCACGCGAAATCGAACATTCCCACGATCAGCATCATGAAGATTCCCAGGCGGTAGTTGAGCTGATAGATGCCGAGCGTCGCGTCGTTGGTCAGATACCGCACGATGGGGCGGTCGATGACCTGCATGGCAATTCCGGAAAGTCCGGCCGGGATGTATGGAAGGCCGAACTTCAGCAAGGCGCGGTAGAGGCCCGGAGGAATGCGGAGGTCGAGCTGCGGGACGATAACGCGCAGCATGAGGAAAAAGGTCAGGACGGATGCGACGAGGTTTGCGAGAAGAACTCCCTCGGCCCTCATTTTGAGGCCGAGGATAAGGACAAGGTTGAGGACGAGGTTGAGAGTGATGTTGAATACCTTCAATCCCGCAAAAAGCTTCGGCCGGCGGTCCATTCGAAGGGAGGCGAACGGAACCAGGGAGAGAGCATCGAAGCATATGATCCACCCTGCATAAACAACGAGCAGGCGCTGTCCGGGCGCGACCCCGATGAGAGAGGCGATGTCCGGAGAAAAAACCTGGACGAGAAACGAAAAACAAATCGATGTAAAGAGAAGGGAAAAAAATGGAAGGGTGAAGTTCTGGTTCTTATTCCCGAATTCGAGCGACGACACAAACCGCATGTACGCCTGTTCCATGCCGTAGCAGTAGAAGACATAGACGAATGCGACATAGGCATACAGATTCGCGATGATACCGTTCTCCGCAGGAAGGAGGACGTTCGCGTACAGAGGGACGACAAGAAAGTTGAGCAGGCGGCCGACGACCGTACTCAGCCCGTAGACGGCGGTGTCCTTGCCGAGTCGGAGAATCCGGTCAAACATCGGGTTGTCGACGGGTTAAAAAAAGGGGCGGGCTCAGCGGGCCTGCGATGGCTTCTCCTGCGCCGGGGGGAGCATAATCGGAATGTCGTCCTTCACCGCGTACACGCTGCCGCATGCTTTGCACGTGAGCGTATTTTTTTTCGAGTCGTACTTCAGGTCCCCTTTGCATTTGGGACAGCAGAGTATGTCGAGCAATTCCTTCTTAAGCATGGCAGGTCAATTCAAGGTGCG
>DATJYV010000098.1:0-13488 GCA_035499415.1 Bacteroidota bacterium | reverse complement strand
CTCGGAGTGCTGGAAGCACAGGTGGTCGCGTATGTCGTCTCCCTGTGCATCGGTTTCTGGTTCGCACGAAAAGAGCTCCGTCCTGCTCTCGCACCCCCGCTTGCAAAAGAGATGCTGGCGTTTAGCCTTCCGCTGATCGCGGGGAGTGTCAGCATGTGGCTTCTCAGCTCCAGCGACCGCTTCTTCCTTCTCCGGTTGTCGACCCTGAATGAGCTCGGACTCTACTCATTGGGGAGCAGATTTGCGTCGATCATCCAGCTTGTGGTCCTCGCATTCCAAATGGCCTGGCCTCCCGTCGCGCTCTCGCTCGCCCGGCAGGAAAACGCACCTGCCACACATGCGAGAATCCTGACGTATTATTTCTTCGTGGGAGTGATGATGGTCCTGGCCGTCACCCTCTTTACGCCCGAGCTCCTTGCTCTGCTCGCCACCAACCGGTATGCGGGCGCATCGTCGGTCGTGTTCCTCTTGTCCTGCAGCTTCCTGTTCCAGGGCTGTTTTTTTGTCTCCAGCATCATCCTTTCGATCACAAAAAAATCGCTCTCGATTTTTCCTATTGCCATTCCCCCCCTCGTCGTCAGCATCGCCCTGAATGCGTACCTCGTCCCGCGCCTCGGCGGATTCGGCTCGGCTATCGCATCCTCCACCGCGTATCTGCTCATGGCGACGCTCTCGTTCGTGTTTGCCCACCGGCTCTCCGCAATTCCGTACGAATGGAAAAGGATCGCCAAGATGGTTGTGGCCGCCGCTGCCGTCCTCGGAGTATCATCCCTGATTCCCGCTTCTTCGTTCTGGACCACGGTGTTGATCAAGCTCATCCTCATCGCCGGATACGTCGGCATTCTTCTCGTCACCGGATTTTTCCTTGCCGATGAGGTTGCCTTCGTGAAGCGACGGCTTCTGGTGAGGATCACGGGTACCACGGAAGGGTAGGCGGAATCCAGCCATGTGCGGCATAGCCGGAATCTACAAACCTCGCGGCGGGATCGTCGACCCGGCGCTCGTCGTCAACATGACCAACGCCCTCCGCCACCGCGGCCCGGACGACGAGGGCTTTCTGCTTGCGGATACGAGATCGGGGATCACCGACCACCGCCGCGGCGATGACACGAGGCCGGAGATTCGGAAAACCCACATCGCCGACCCTCTCGAAGCCGGGTTCTCTCCTAATGTCGTTCTCGGGTGGCGCCGGCTGGGGATCATAGACCTCTCTCCCACAGGCCATGAACCGATGTCCGACGAGGGGGAGCGTGTGTGGCTCGTCTTCAACGGCGAGATCTACAACTACCGGGAGCTCCGGGGAGAATTGAAATCGAAAGGCCACACGTTTCGCACACAGTCGGATGCGGAAGTGATTCTCGAATCGTACAAAGAGTGGGGAACAGCGTGCCTCGGGCGGTTCAACGGAATGTGGAGCTTTGCGCTGTGGGACGCCGGGAAGCAGACTCTGTTTTGCGCGCGCGACCGGTTCGGCGTCAAACCTTTTTACTACACGTGGGCGGCGGAGACGTTTGTCTTCGCGTCGGAAATCAAAGCCCTTCTGGAAAACCCCGGCACAACCGCCCGCGCAAATGACAGCATGGTCTACGATTATCTGGTTCACCGTGCGCTCGACCACACGGAACAAACGTTCTTTGACGGAATTTTTCAGCTTCGACCCGGCCATTTTGCGTTGATTGACCGGAGCGGACCGCACATCGAGCAATACTACGCGCTCGAGACGAATTCCGAACTTGGGCAGTTCGACGAGCAAGAGGCAACCCGCTACGCGGATCGGTTCCGGGAACTGTTCGTCGATTCGGTGAGATTGCGGCTCCGATCCGACGTGACGCTTGGAAGTTGCCTCAGCGGCGGAGTTGATTCCTCTTCCATCGTCTGCGTCCTGAACAATCTCCTCGCATCCGAGGGACTTCTCGGCAGCGAGGTCATCGGCGACCGCCAGAAGACGTTTACCGCGACCTACGACCTCCGCCAATATGCGGAGGATGGTTTCGTTCAAAGAGTGATCGAGCGGACGAATACAGCTTCATTTTTTATCAAACCGAGCGCCCAAGGATTGTGGAGTGATCTTTCATCTCTGATCCGCACAAACGACGAGCCGTTCAACAGCACGTCGATGTACGCGCAGTGGAATGTGATGAAGCTGACAGCGGAGCATGGAGTCAAGGTCGTTCTCGACGGTCAGGGAGCCGACGAGCTTCTTGCCGGCTACCGGCGCTGGCATTTCCCCATCTTCCATGCGGAACTGCTGAGAGCCGGCCGCTTATCCGAATTCATCCGCGAAATCCGGGCGAGTGCGTCGATCGCCGGCGTCTCCAGTACGCAATTCCTCGGAAACGTCATTCAGAAATTATCGCGATCCTTCATTCCCAAGCCGCTTCATCTCCTGTTCCTCACGCAGGCGGACTTCCTGCATCCCGATTTTTCCACCCGGTCATTTTTCGACAAACAGGATATGACGCTTCAGACACGGTTGTGGGAGGATGAGACCAGGAACAATCTTCAGCAGCTTTTGCATTACGAAGACCGCAATTCCATGCGGTTTTCCGTCGAGGCGCGCGTCCCGTTTGTGGATTACCGCCTCGTGGAATTTGTCATGCGCATGCCGGCGGTATACAAAATTCACGCCGGCTGGTCGAAATATATCCTGCGCCGCGCCATGGAGGGCGTTCTGCCAAAGGAAATCCAATGGCGCCGGGATAAGATGGGATTCGTCACGCCCGAAAAGGAATGGCTGAACGAGCTCATGCCATCGATCGTCGGGCGTTTGAAGAGCGAGCCATTCCGGTCTTCACGATACATTGATGGGCGGGCGCTCTTGAATCGACTCGACAATCCGCGGCTCCGAGTGAAAAGCTATGACGCCTGGCGATTCATCAACCTCGAGCTGTGGATGCGCGAGTTCAGGGTCGTGTGAGTTCCGGCTGTGCGCCTCTCCGATATCGAACGCCCGCAAGACCTTTATCGTATCATCGAACACCGTTTCGTCCGGCATGGCTGGTGGAGCCGCGTCCTCGCGGCCAGGCTCAGACGGCTACCGGACGCCCGATTCATATCCCTCCTGAACGAAGCCGGAACCGTCGACGAGATCGTCGGTAGATTGCACGAACAACTGCGCCTTCGTTTTTTCTTCCATCCCCGGAATCGGAAAGACTTCTTTCTGAACACCCTGACGACAACGCAGCCGCACGAATCCATCCTCGAAGAAGCCCGACTGGTTCTGAACAACAGCTTCCAAACGCTTGGGTCGGGAATCGTCGAGCTCGGCGACCGGATTCGCTGGCAACGTGATTTCAAGAGCGGGATCGAATGGGACCTCGCCCCAACAAACGAGCTCGACCTTGAGGACCGCGGTCGTCCATCCGACGTGAAGGTTCCGTGGGAGTTAAGCCGGTTTCACCAGAACTGGTGGCTTGGCAAGGCGTACTGGCTGACGCACAGCGAGGAGTACGCTGAAAAATTCAGATCACTGGCGGACGACTGGATCGAACAAAATCCTCCCGGACTCGGAGTGAACTGGGCCAACGGCATGGAAGCGTCGATTCGTGCAGTGAACTGGATGGCCGGATATTATTTTTTTTGTGAATCGAGCACGATTCCGGCGGCATTCTGGCTGAAATTCTTCAAGAGTCTCTACGTGCACGGGGTGTTCATCGAGAATAATCTCGAATACTCCGTCCGGAATCACAATCACCTTCTCGCGGACCTTGTCGGTCTCACGTTTCTCGGAATTTTCTTCCGCCAAACTCCTTTTGGAAAACGGTGGCTCGAGAAAGGGATGCGGGGACTCGAAGAGGAAATGGCAAATCAGGTCTATCCGGACGGCGTGGACTACGAAAAGTCAACGAGTTACCATCGCCTCGTGCTTGAATTCTTTACCAGCGCGGCGATTCTCGGGAAGCATAACGGCCTGCGATGGTCGGATGACTTTCTCCGGCGCCTCGGGAAAATGTTCGATTTCGTCCTTGCCTATTCCCGCCCGGATGGCTCGATCCCTCTGTACGGAGATGCCGACGATGGGCGATTGTTCCGGCTCTTCCTGAAGGACGAGATCAACGACCACCGCCAGATGCTTGCCGTCGGCGCCGTTCTGTTCGACCGGAGCGATTTGAAGATCGCCGCGGGGAAATTTCACCAGCATGTTCTCTGGTTGTTCGGGGGAGAGGGGTTTGAACGATGGCAGTTACTGCGCGCAGAGGCGGCAAAGACGGGCTCGCGCGCATTCCCGGGGGGAGGTTTCTATATCCTGCAGTCTGCCGATACCCACGTAACCGTCGACGCGGGCGACATTGGATTGCGGGGCCGTGGCGGCCACGGCCATAACGATGTCCTGAGTTTTGAATTCTGGCATCGGGGTCATCCGCTGATTGTCGATTCGGGCACGTACGGTTACACGTTCGACATTGAAGCGCGTCAGGAATTCCGGCGGACACGCTCGCACAATACCATCGTCGTCGACGGTCAGGAACAGGCGCCGTTCGATGGCCTTTGGGCGATACGCGTCGATAACTCCAGGCCAAAAGTGACCAAATGGAACATCGAAGGGGAAACGATTGAACTTGAGGTCGAACACGACGCGTACTCCCACCTGAATGTAATCCACCGCAGGTCCTTCCAGCTCGAGCCGGCGAGCGGAAAGTTAAGGATCGTCGATGACCTCAAAGGGACGGGAGAGCATTTGCTGGAAAGCTATCTGCACTTTGCCCCCGATGTTGTCGTTTCGCTCGAGTCGGGCCGGCGGGCTGTCGCGGCTCAGGGTAACCTTCGATATGCTCTGACGTGCTCAGCTGGAGCGTGGGAGATAGCGGAAAGCTGGTTTTCGCCAAGCTACGGTCTTCGATTTCGCAATAAAACACTTCGCCTGTCGCTGAAGGTTCAACTCCCCGCGAGAATGGAAATAGTTATTGAGCCATCAGAGGTGGGGTGATTCGATGAATCCCTCGAAGTCGGACGCGATGCGTCCGGGAGAAACCGGCGCCCACCCGGTGATTCGCCCGGAGTGCCGATAATCAGGTAGCGTCGGGCTGGAACTATTGCTATATTTTCATCCGTCACATCGAATTTCCATCCAGTCGGAATAATGGCCACGAAGAAGCGGGAACACCAAATAAACTCGCGCAAGCTCATTTCGATTGTCGTTCCCGTGCTCGACGAAGCGGAGAACATTCGGGAAGTCCACAAACGGCTTTCGGCTGTCCTTCGGGAGACCGGTTGCGCATGGGAGATAATTTTTGTGGATGATGGAAGTTCCGACGAGACGTTGACATTGGTTGAACAGATCGCCGCGAAAGATCGAGCCGTCAAGGCCATTTCGTTCTCGCGCAACTTTGGACACCAGGCGGCACTGACAGCCGGGCTCGATGCGGCACGGGGCGATGCGGTCATCACGATGGACGGCGACCTTCAGCATCCCCCCGCCCTGATTCCCGAAATGCTGAAGCAGTGGCGGAATGGAAGCGACATTGTCTATACCATTCGCACGGAGACTGTGAATGAGCCGCTGTTCAAGAAACTCTCGTCGGGGCTGTATTACCGCGTGATGAACGCGTTTTCCGACATCCGCATCGAATCGTTCACCGCGGATTTTCGACTTCTCAGCCGGGAAGTGGTTGAAATCCTAAAGACCATGCCGGAACGCGACCGATTTCTCCGCGGGCTGATACGATGGGTGGGGTTCACGTCCAGCTCGATATCATACACGGCACAGCCGCGCTACGCCGGAAAAAGCAAGTATACGCTCCGCAAAATGTCGCGCCTCGCGCTGGACGGAATGCTCTCCTTCACGGCGGCTCCGCTCCATTTCGTTACCGTATTCGGCGCCATCGCCATCGGGTTTGGGATTCTCTACACAGTCTATTCGCTCTACGCATTCTTTGTGCTGAAGAATACGGTCCCGGGGTGGACATCGTTGCTGATCTCCATTCTGTTTCTCGGCGGCGTGCAGCTGCTTTCGCTCGGCCTCATCGGAGAATATCTGGCGCGGATCTACTATGAGGCCAAGCAACGGCCGGTTTACATCATCAAAAGATCCATCGGAGTCCAGCCGGACCGTCGGTTGCAGCAGTAAAATTCCTGCGTGGAAACTCCGATGCCTCATCGCTCCTCCGCGTTTCGCCTCAATCTGCCCATCTTCACCCCCCGTCTTCTGCTGACCGGAATCCTCATGGTCGGGCTGGTCGTTCGGCTCGCATTTCTCGCCAGGAACTGGAATAACCTCGAATTCGACGCTTCGTTTCTCCTTCACGCGGAAGTGGCGCGCGGAATAACCAACGGAAATTGGTTCGAAGTGAATCAGCAATATCTCGAATCGTACGTCCTGCAGTGCCGTGCCGAAAAACGGCTCATCGACCCGGAGGATTTTCCGCCTCCTGCGACCGAACATCTCGTTCCGCTCTACAACGACGAAGGGGGATACGGAATGCTGCTGGCCGCGACGTGGAAGGTTTTCGGCGCCAAACGCTGGTGGTACATTCGCGTCATCCAGATTGTGCTCGACGTCGTGATGTGCTGGATGGTCTTTGAGGTCGGCAGGAAGGCATTCAGCCGCACAAGCGGGATCATCGCGGGCGGGCTCTACGCGGTGTTCATCCCGGGCATCGAAATGGCAGTCCGGCCCCACAGGGACATCTGGGTGACATTTCTGTTCATCACATCGGTTTACCTTCTCGTGCGGGGGGGCATCAGCAGCCCTCCCCAAGCCCGGCTGCCGCTGGCGCGATACGCGCTCCTCGCGGGCGCCGCGGGAGTGGTGACATGGATGAGATCGACCCCCGTGCTGTTCATTCCGTTCCTGATCGTCATTCTTGCGCTGACGACATCGTGGCGTGAAGCAGTCCGGGGAGGGGTCGTGATGGCGGCGGTGTTCTCCCTCCTGCTCGCGCCTCTTGTCATTCGCAACTACTCCGTCTTCGGAAAATTCATGGCAACGCGGGGCTCGATGTGGCATTCGTTCTGGGCAGGCGTGGGGCAGATGCCGAACCCCTACGGACTCATCGATGACGATGACGCCGTCGTTCGCTTTACGCACTCGATCGATTCGACGGTCGTCTATCAGACCGATGCGTATGAATTAACGCTTCGCCGTCAGGCGATGGAGCTTCTGAGAGACCGCCCAATCTGGTATGCGACGACCGTTGTCCGCAGAGCAACCCTCTTTGTCTTCCCCAAGCTGGGACGGGCCGTCTTCTTCCAGCCCGTGCCCGAAGAACACAAGGCCGGCATCATCAATAAATCCCTCGCTCCTGCGATTCCGATTGTTGCGGACGTGCTTCTCGGAGGGTTCTTTCTGGCGGGACTCTGGATGGGGCGACGACGCTGGAAGCTGCTGCTCCTGACGGGGTCGCCCTACTTCTACACTGCGATCACGCTCGCCCCGATCTATATCACGGGGCGAAATATTGCCAACGTCTACTACTTCGTTTTTCTGGTTGGAGCATCGGCCGTCGAACATATTCTCCCGGACCGATTCCGGAAAGACTCCTCGCCGCCACCAATCTCCCCGCTATCCGCCTGATTTCTTCTTCCCTTCATCCCCCGCGATCTTGTAGACGCTGTACCGCTCATTCCTGAACACGAGATGAAACGTCGTCGAATCGACGGTTGAAACCCCGCGCTGCATCGGGGGCTGGTCGTAGACGTGCGACTCGTCTTCGATGACGAGGTAATCGCCCCCTTTGCCGCGAAGCACGCCCGCGTCGTTGATCGCAACGCTCTCGCGCCCCGTCAGCAGCCACAACGCTCTCGGCTTCCGAAAAATGACCGTATCGGTCGATGCAGTCTCCTGTCGGATGAATCCGATCATTTCAGTTCCGGATTTGGAGAACGGCCCCTCGATCGTCCTCATCCCGGTCCATGATTTCCAGATTATTCCCGCATCGATGACTGATGACCAGGCGATGACCAACCAGAGAGCAGCGGCATCCCAGCGCAGATGAACCGGGAAACGCCGCACCACCGATTGCTGAATCCGGGCCAAACCGACGAGGACAAAATACAGGTAGAACGGGAGGGCGGGAAAAATATATCGCACGCCGTTTTGAAACGGAAGGGGGAGAAGCGGGATGATCGTTCCGACGATGACGAGAATGAAAAGATAGTCGGTCCGAAATTCTTTCTTCATCCCGATCAACGCGGCAGGCAGCGAAAGTGCGTACAGGCTCTTTGGAACGAAGCGGAGCAGAGGGAAAACCTTTGCAATTGCCGGATGGTACAAAAGATCGGAGGGAAGCCAAAAATAGTACACAATGTTTTCACGGAGAGTTGATGCGAGACTGGGAGACTC
The DNA here is from genome assembly GCA_035499415.1 of Bacteroidota bacterium. Classification (GTDB taxonomy): domain Bacteria; phylum Bacteroidota; class Ignavibacteria; order UBA10030; family UBA10030; genus DATJYV01. The sequence continues at coordinate 5,207 of DATJYV010000098.1, read as the reverse complement.
CAACAATCCTTCGTACGATGATGAAGGGAACACGGCCTTGCTGATCAACACGCAAGCCAATGCGACGATGTACGGCAGCGCCTGGGCGGAAAGGAAACGCAGACCCGGGACATCCTTGCTTCTGCGCCATTCGACAAGCTGACAGGCAAACATCACCGCCACGAAGACAAATCCCTGCGCGCGGACGAATGATGCAAGGAACAGCATCGTTCCGAGGAGGGCGCCGTCGATTCCCCAACCGCGCCACGGACGGCGTTCAACGATAAACCGCCGGATGCCGTATATGCACACGAGGGAAAAAAATAAATATGGGATATCGGAAAGTACGTTCTCTTTGAAAGTGAAGAACACGGGGGCCAGCAGGAAAGCGACGAGAAGTTGAAGCAAGAGTGACCGGTCGATACGGAAACGGAACAGGACATAGACAGCGGCAATCGCCAGCAGGAAGAAGCAGAAGACATACAACTTCAGGGCGAAGAAGTTCAGCCCCATCAATGCGCAAACGGGGGCAAGCAGAAGCGGGAATCCCCACGGATAGAAAACAGGTCCGAGCTTTACGGTCGATTCGTTCCGGAGGAATTCCTGATGTCTCTGAAGCGCGGGGATTGTATGATGGACGATGGACTGTGCCTGGGCAATGTACAAGGCAAAATCGTCCCCCCATTCGTGTCCTGTCCGGAACGAAACGAGGTTCATCAGGACCGCCAGCCCGACCAGCGCGGCGAGAAACGGATGATTGAGCCTCATCTACCGGGAGCGGAGGTTTCTGGGTTGGTCCCTTGTCGGGACATGGAGGAGTGAGAGGACAAACCCATTGAAGGCCGTGACGACCGCGACGCCGACGAGGGTGAGGGAAGGAATCAACCGGCGCATGGTGATATCGTAATCGAGGGAAGCGAAGCCGGTTGCGACCCATGTTTGGAGGGTCCAGATGAAACCGGCCGCACCGGTCAGGAAGAGGATAAGAGAAAGGATCAACAACGACTCGAGGGATATTCGTTCGAGGAATTCGACAAGCCCCGACCTGCCGGGAAGAATGCCGTGGGCGAAGGAATAGACCTTTGCAAACAGGCCGGCAAAGAATACCTGAACGCCGATGAGGACGAGGAATGCGAACGTGAGGAGCGAGTGGAGGTTGAATGTCACCGAGCCGAATCGAAGAGGGGCCGGCGTCAGGAGAACCATCCCGGCAAGACCGATGACGATCATGGTCGCTGCGGGCAGCACGAATAGAAAATCCGGCGCATGGAGCAACATGAATCGGAGGCTGCGCCATCCGTCGCGCCAGGTGCGCAGATGCGGTGCCCGCTCCCTGCCGTCTTTGTACAATGTGATCGGAACCTCGGTGATACGGTATCCCGAAAGGCGGCTCTTGATAAGCATCTCCAGGGCCCATTCCATGCCCGTCGTGACAAGCTGGAGCCGGCGCACGCTGTCGGCTCTGAAGGCGCGCATTCCGCAGTAAAAATCCGTCTGCTCGATGTCGTAGAAAATCCGTCCGAGCCAGGTGATCACCGGATTGCCGAGAACGCGGTGCAGAAACGGCATGGCTCCCGGTACGATGGTCCCGCCCAGGCGCGTACCCATGCACAGGTCGGCACCCTTGCGCAGCTGGTGGATCATGGGGAAGGCCTCGTCAAAATGATAGCTGTCGTCGCAGTCGCCCATAAGAATAAATTTTCCGCGGGCGCGCTCGACGCCGAACTGCAGCGCGGCGCCATAGCCGCGTGCAGGGCACGAGACCACGCGGGCTTTCAGCTTTCGGGCTATTCGCTGGCAGCCGTCCGTTGAACCGTTATCGGAGACGAGGATTTCCCCGTCGATCCGGTGGGTGGTCAGCAGCTGCCTCGCACGCCGGATGCACAGTCCGAGCGTGCGCGCCTCGTTCAGGCACGGCATCAGAATCGTCAGTTCTTTCATCGCTCAAAGAAATGAAGAAGGGGAGAAACGCCTGCCGCCGATGCATTCACAAGCCGTCGACCGGGCCTGGGCAGGCCGCTCCGTCTGATTGAAGTGCGGCCGCGTGGATCCACTGCCCTGCAGGCAACGTATCGGGATACGCGAGTGCAAAGGCCGTGTTGAGCGACTGGGCGAACCGGAAATAAAGATAATGCCTCTCATACTTGACCTGGAATCCACCACGACGTCAGAAAAAAAAGAAGCGCGATGATGCAGAGATGATGAAGAGCGGCAGTTTTCATCGGAATCGTCCGATTCGAGAATCCTGGTCCGGCTCGACGGCTGGCCAGCCGTTCATTTTAACGAGCGAGTCCGTCAAAGTCAAATTCGTCGGGTCGCATGGCCGCAGGACCGAAATGCCAGGATGAATGCAACGACGTACAATAGAAATGAGAAGATCATCAGCACGTACGGATACGGGTGAGGGGGTTGAAATCGAATCGTCGCGTCGAGGTCGAACATAAAGGTATACAGAAGAAGGAACGACGCCAGCGACGAAAGAACAACAGCCATCGCAGGAGGATGGAAATGACCGGTACGTTCGATTGAGCGGATGATCCGCATGCCGGCGGCAATCATCAGCAGAGAGACCAGGACGGGGACGAGGACGGGGCCGATCCAGGGGAGGGGGAGCAGAAACAAAATGTCCGGGTCTAGGATCGAGCGCGGCCAGTTGAGAAAGACTTTGAGCCAACAGTAGTAGAAGATATCCCAGACGCCGAATGCGATCATGAAGTAACTGAATTGCTCCCACGTGTCTGTGCCGTTGACGGCACCGACGGCGACAAGCATGATGATTGTCGCGGATTCCCGCGCAAGCTCGACGATCCTGTGAGTATCGCTCATGGGTTTGAGCGGAAACGCAAATCCCCCCGGATAGTAGAGTGCGCGTAAATAGACGACGACGGCGCTTTCGACGAGCGCGAAGGCAATCGCAAAGACACAAACCCAGACTATCTTCCTGTTCATCGTCGACCCATCTTCAATAAAAAAGCCGTGTGCCTTCCGGCCAACGGCTTTCGAGGATCTTCCGATCGTCTCACGCCTGGGGCATCGAGATCGTGAAGCTCGTCCCCTTGCCTTCCTCCGATTCGACCAGGATGGTACCGCCCTGTGCCTCGATGATGCGCTTGGCAAGAGCAAGCGAGAGCCCCAGTCCCTTCTCCTGAACAAATCGGGTAAACGGTTCAAAAATCTTGTCGCGGAACTGCGCCGGGATTCCGTTTCCGTTGTCGGAAATCCGGAAGACGACCATTTTCTCCTGAGCCGCTGCCGCCAGCCGTATCATGCCGCCCGGCGGGATATAGTTGACGGAGTAACTGACGATGTTGATGAACGCACGGGCGATGCGCTCATAGTCGAGCGGGATATTTCCCTGGTAGCCCTGCTGGACCTCGAGCTTGACCATATCCCTCTCCAGATCCTGGCGAACCGCATCCGCCACATACGTAAGGACGCCCGGGACATTGCAGGGGCGTTTGTTGACCTTGAGGTCGCCGGTCGTGTAGTCGAGCAGGTCCTGCGCCATCTTATTCATGTCAACGACCGAATTTCGCGCCGTCGCGCAGAGCTGGGCCTTGACATCGTCGGCCGGATTTCCTCTCTCGATCCGGTCGACGGACGTGAGGATTTGCCTCATCGGCGCGCGGAAGTCGCGGATCAGCGAGTTCGCAATTTGTCCGACGGTGGAATTCCTCAGGGCTTCCTGGCTTTGGCGGAGTGTCTTGCGCATCCTGTCAAACGATTGCGAGAGAATCCCCAGCTCATCGCTCGACGTGGAGACGTTCATTTCGTACGAAAGATTTCCCTGCCCGATGGCTTCCGTGGCGGCGAGGAGGTTCCTGACGGGTTTCTGAATGAGGGATCGGTAAAAGAAGATTCCGATCACGAGGGTCAGCACCGCGAATCCGAGCGTGATGACGGCCGTTCGCTGCGCGTTCGCCGAAATGGACGCCTTGATCTCTTTCAGCGGGACCTGGATGTGGGCGACACCGAGGACGTGATTGATCGGAACGTCATGGCAGGTCTGGCATTTCTTTTCGGCCTTGAACGGAATGATGGCCTCGATATTATCCTCGCGGTTGACAAAAAGCGAATTGCCGCTGTCGAACACTTCGTTGCCGATGTCCCCCTTTGCCATTGCGTACTGCATCCGTTTCATCAACCGCGCGTCACGCGTCGAATCCTGGAGCCAATCCCGGAGATGCAGGTTGTCGGGTCTGATGCGGATGTATAAATCCTCCAACCCTCCCACTTTGCGGAGGTTGTCGAGGAGCACGTCGTCAACCTTCTCGTTCTCCAGCATCTGCTCGACAAGGGAAACGCGAACAATGTGCGCTTTCTCAAAGGCCGACGCTTTTGCCTGATTCAGCATCGCATCCTCCTGCCCCCGGATGTCGAGGTAGTAGTCGTCGACGATGAGGAGGATGAACAACGGTACAAATGTGAACAGAAGCTTTGAGGAGAGTTTCAGGTTCCGGAACATGGAGACACCTCTCAATGATTTCGCTTAAACGATTGCGCGATCAGGCCGATATCACTTGTTCAGTCAACCGAGGCGAAGCGGGGAGGTACGGAAGCCCACGGTGCAAAAGTATGGCGAGATAGTACAGAATCTTGGTGTCAGAATCCAGAGCAAAAAAAATCCCCTCTCTTTCGAGAGGGGATCGGCGTTGGGTTGCTCGAAGGAAATCTTAGCAGACCATATTCTTTGAGTTTCGCGCTTGGCCATTGCGCCGCCTGTTTGAATTCCGGCGACCATGTGAGCCGCGGTCAGTAGACGTCCGCGATCGAGCTCAGCATTTCCATGACGTGCGAATCTTTCATCCCTTCTTCCTTGATCTTCGAGACGCTTGCGGTGTCGATTTTTTCCGGCATCTGGGCAAGGACAGGCGAAACAAGGAAAAGGAGGTGGGTGAAGAATCTGATTCCCAGTGGTATGAGTGAGGCCTCCTGAATGGTGATCGCTGGGGGGCGAAGAAATCGAACGCGTGAGGGATTGAATTTAGACGAACTCCAGGAGGTGAGGATGCGCCCCCGGAACCCACCTATTGGGGATTAACACGCGGTTGTGCGGAAGCCCGGTTGCGTCACTTCGCCTCGTTCTGGTCATCCGACAAATATTGCCGGAACATTCCCTCGATATCCTCCAAACCGCTCTCGACGAAGAAGGAAATGCCGTCGCCGAAGGAATGGAGGATGACGACTGCATTGACGTTTGCATCCTTGGTTGACGCGTTGACGAGGCG
>DATJYV010000097.1:0-5403 GCA_035499415.1 Bacteroidota bacterium | reverse complement strand
TCGGCTTCGAGTATCGCATTGGGCGGAACGACTCCCGCGACGGCGTTTCCCGCGACCGCGACTCCCGCCTTCTGAAGTTCTTCCTTGAATAACTGTGCCGCGTACAATTCCGGCCTCCAAACGCTGAGCTCCTCCCGGAGAACGGATGACGAATCGTTCTTCATTTCCCCGTTCACGGTGATGGTATTGAGCCGCTCCTTGAACAATCGTGAAACGCGGAGCGGCTGGCGGACGCTATCGGACACCGTTCGTCCATTGTTCAGGAGTGTGACGTACGACGTCGGCGGGTCGATGGCAACCTTCAGAGAATCCCCCGCCATTGTCCCTGGCGTCACGGTCACGATAACGCAATTTTTGTTGACAGACAGTGCGCTGATAAACATCTCGTCCGGATCCGGCTCATCATCCCACATCCATCCATTTCCCCAGTAGAAGTCGTCGAAGTAGGAATTGTCTGCCACGACATTTCCCGTGACCGACGACAGTCCCGACCGCATCACCTCCGCCGCAAGACTATCCAGGTCTTTTGTCGTCAGGTCGGGATCCCCGAAACCTTTAAGATAGATGTTTCGAAGCTCTCCGGCTCCTCCGGAATCGACGAGGACATCGGTCCTGAAGCGGAAATCCCGCCCCAGGACACCCAGGGCGGTCGCCGAGGTGAGAAGCTTCATATTGGAGGCGGGATGAAGAAGGAGCTGACTGTGCAGGTCGTAGAGAGTTTCGCCCGACTTGAGCGATACAATCTTCACCGCCGGTTGCATGGGGGAAAAAATCGAATCGGCGAGAACAGCGTCGATGTCGTATCGGAGTCGTGGCAGGGGGGAAGACGGTGGGCCTTCTCCAAAAAACGACGCGCATCCCGCAAAAACAAGCTGGCAGGCCAACCCCAGGAGAAGCGATTTCTTGTAAAGGTTCATCGTGCTGGACGGGAAGGCATTTCAATGTGGAATGATTTGCCTGAAAATGCAAGACGGACCTGCGCGGGAGAGACGGGGATGACGGCCGTTTTGGCGGGACAGTTTCATATGACTCATATTTTCGGTATCTTTTCCATCCGGGAGAATTTGATCGCGACAAGGGTGGGGCGGAATCCACGGTTTCCGGCCTGCAGATACGCACAATCGTCATTCGAACAGAACCATGCTGCAATTCTTTAAGAAGATCATCGGCTCGAAAAACGAACGGGACGTCAAGGCGTTGTTGCCCTTCGTGAAACTCATTAACGCCGAATTTGAGAAACTCAAAGACCTCTCCGATGAAGCTCTGCGGGCGAAAACGGATGAATTCAGAAGCCGCATACGGGCAGCGACGAAGGAGGTCGAAGATGAGATAGCGGCGTCGAAGGAGGAGGCAAAGCAGAAATCGACCTATGAGGAGCGTGAGGCGCTGTACGCAAAGGTCGATGAACTGAACAAGGAGCTCGACGCGCGGATCGCCGTCGAATTGGACGCTCTTCTTCCCGAGGCGTTCGCCGTCGTCAAGGAGGGGTGTCGGCGGCTGCTCGGTCAGACGTGGGAAGTCGCGGGCAACAAGGTTCAGTGGGATATGGTCCCGTTCGATGTCCAGCTTATGGGGGGAGTCGTCCTCCACCAGGGAAAGATTGCCGAGATGGCGACGGGCGAGGGTAAAACGCTTGTCGCGACGCTCCCGACATACCTGAACGCGCTCACCGGCCGCGGCGTCCATATCGTGACGGTGAATGACTACCTCGCGCTCCGGGACAGCCAGTGGATGGGGCGCTTGCACGAATTCCTCGGGTTGCGTGTCGGTGTCATTCTTCAGAGCATGGATCCCCACCAGCGCCGCACGCAGTACGCGGCAGACATCACCTATGGCACGAACAACGAGTTTGGGTTCGACTATCTCCGCGACAACATGGTCGCCAATGCGGACGAGATGGTTCAGAGGCCGCACAATTACACGATCGTCGACGAGGTCGACTCGGTCCTCATCGACGAAGCGCGAACGCCTCTCATCATCAGCGGGCCCGTCGAGTCGGAGGAACATAAGTTCGACGAGATGAAGCCGTACGTCGAGCGGCTCGTCCGGGCACAGCAGAATCTCGTCGCTCAAATCACGGCGGAGGCGGAGCAGCATCTCCTCGAGGGAAGAACCGAGGAGGCCGGCGTCCAGATTCTCCGCGCCCAGCGCGGTCTGCCCAAGAACAACAAGCTCATGAAGATGCTGTCGGACCCGGCGAACAAGACTCTCATGCAGAAGACCGAGCGCGAATACATGCAGGACCAGTCCGCCCGCATGCATGAGATCGACGACGCGCTGTACTTCAGCATCGACGAAAAGTCGCACTTGATCGACCTCACGGACAAGGGGCGCGAGTCCCTGGCGCAATTGTACCCGGGTCACGACAAGGAGCTCTTCGTCATCCCCGATATCGGCACCGAGCTGAGCATGATCGAGGGGGACGCGTCTCTTCCGGCCGAAGAGAAGCAACGGAAGAAGGACGCCGCGAATATGCTGTTTGCGGAACGCAACGACCGGATCCACACGATCCTCCAGCTCCTCAAGGCCTATGCGCTGTACGACAAGGATGTGGAATACGTCGTCCAGGACGGCAAGGTGATGATCGTCGACGAGTTCACCGGCCGCCTGCTTCAGGGTCGCCGGTATTCGGAGGGACTGCACCAGGCGATCGAGGCAAAGGAGGGCGTCAAGGTCGAGCGCGACACGCAGACGCTGGCGACCATCACCCTCCAAAATTATTTCCGGATGTACAAGAAGATTGCGGGGATGACCGGCACAGCCGAGACGGAGGCCGCGGAGTTCTTTGAGATCTACAAGCTCGACGTTGTCGTCGTCCCGACGAACAAACCGATGGTTCGTGCGGACCATGACGACCATGTCTATAAAACAAAACGGGAAAAGTATAACGCCGTATTGAACGAAATCGAGCAGATGCGCGAGATCAAGCGTCCGGTCCTTGTCGGCACGACAAGCGTTGAGGTTTCCGAAACGATTAGCCGGATGCTGAAGCGGAAAGGCATTCCGCACAACGTCCTGAACGCGAAACAGCACCAGCGTGAGGCGGAGGTCGTTGCGCATGCGGGCCTGCCGGGGTCGGTGACCATCTCCACGAACATGGCGGGGCGCGGCACGGACATCAAGCTCGGTCCGGGAGTCAAAGACCTCGGCGGCCTCCACATCGTGGGAACCGAGCGCCATGAGGCGCGGCGGATCGACCGTCAGCTCCGCGGACGAGCCGGACGTCAGGGCGATCCGGGTTCGTCGCGGTTCTATCTTTCGCTGGAGGACGACCTGATGCGGTTATTCGGGAGCGAGAGGATTGCGCGCATCATGGAGCGGATGGGACTTCAGGAGGGCGAAGTCATTCAGCATCCCATGATCACGCGTTCCGTCGAGCGGGCGCAGCGCAAGGTGGAAGAGAATAATTTCGGCATCCGCAAGCGGCTGCTCGAGTACGACAACGTTATGAACCAGCAGCGGGAGGTGATCTACCTGCGCCGGCGTCATGCGCTGCTGGGCGAACGTCTGCGCGACGATATCGGTGACATGCTGCGCGCCAGCGCCCAAAAAATTGTCGAGGCGTACTTTTCGGAGGGAGATGTCGAAGGGCTCAAGAACGAAGTCCGTGCAAAATTCCTCGTGGACCTGGGCCTCACGGCGGACAATTTCCAATCGCTCGGCGAGCAGGGAGTGGTCGAAGAGGTCGTCCGTCAGGCGGAAGAATTCTACCGCAGAAAGGAAGAGCAGATCGGCTCCGAACTCATGTCGACGCTCGAACGCATGGCGATGCTCCAGGTCATCGACACAAAGTGGCGGGACCATTTGCGCGAAATGGACGACCTGAAGGAAGGGATCCACCTCCGCGGCTACGGGCAGAAAGATCCGCTGGTGGAGTACAAGACGGAAGCGTTCAAGATGTTCATGGATTTGATGGATCTGGTCACCGATGACGTGCTCGGCATGGTCTACAAGCTGTATCCCGAACGGCCGGAGCAGCTTCCCGCGCAAAGAATGCGGCGGCCGCTCAACGTCACGCTCACGCACGACTCGGCATCGGGAGCCGGTTTCGCTGCGAACCGCGAACCGATTCCGGGAGACAAACAAACTGAGAGGGGACAGGCAGGCCAGGCGCCGAAGCCGCAGCCCGTGCGCGTCGGGGCAAAGGTCGGGCGCAATGACCCGTGCCCGTGCGGAAGCGGAAAAAAGTACAAGAATTGCCACGGGGCCTGACCGGACACAGTCCGTCGCGGCCCAGAATCGTCCACACACAAAATCAACGACATGAAGAAGATCGAAGCAATCATCCGACCGTTTAAACTCGACGACGTCCGGGAGGCGCTTTCGGAGATCGGCATCAAAGGAATGACGCTGACGGAAGTCAAGGGATACGGCAGGCAAAAGGGGCACACGGAGCTTTACCGGGGCTCCGAGTACAAGATCGATTTCCTGCCGAAGGTGAAGCTGGAGATCATCGCGAAGGATTCGCTCGTGGAGCGGATCGTTGCGACGATCGTGAAGACGGCCAAAACGGGCCAGGTGGGAGACGGAAAGATTTTCATCTCTCCTGTCGATGATGTAGTCCGGATACGGACGGATGAATCGGGCGAGGATGCGATTTGACCATAAGAAATGCGGCGTACCGGGCCATCGTGATCCGGTACGCCGTTTTGTTTTTTTGAGCCATGCCTGAGAACGGGTCGGCATACAAGGCGGGGTATGTGGCGATCGTCGGCGGGCCGAACGTCGGCAAATCGACCTTACTAAACGCCCTTCTTCAGCAGAAGATTTCCATCGTCGCCCGCAAGCCGCAAACCACCCGCCAACGCGTCCCCGGCATACTGACCACGGACGATTCGCAAATCATCTTCATCGACACTCCGGGCTTCCTGCAGCCCAGATATCTTCTCCATGAGAAAATGATGAAGCAGCTGGGCCTTGCACTCAGTGAAGCGGATGTGACACTTGCCATGACGGACGTCTTGCGCGGGGCGGAGCTCGACCCCGAATTGCGGACGCAAATCGTGGAACGACGGAGAGGACGGCCGGTCTTTCTCGTCATGAATAAGGTGGACAACGTTCAGAAGCCCACGCTGCTGCCGCTCATCGAAAAGGCCGCCCAGGCGAAGATATTCGATGAAATAATCCCGATCTCTGCTCTTCGCGGCCAGAACCTCGATTCGCTTCTCAAAGCCATCAGACAATATCTTCCGAATCACCCGGCGTTTTATCCCGCGGAGACCGTCAGCGACAAACCCGAGAGATTCTTCGTCGCTGAGCTGATTCGGGAGAAAATCTTTCAGCAGTTTGAGGACGAGATTCCCTATTCCACGGCCGTCGAGATTCAGGAATTCAAAGAACGCGAATCCGGAGGCGCCTACATCAACGCGGACATTCTCGTCGAGCGCGATTCGCAGAAGGCCA
>DATJYV010000096.1:0-5937 GCA_035499415.1 Bacteroidota bacterium | reverse complement strand
CGCGAAGCCGGCGAAGGACGACACCGTCCGCGTGACGGGGAAGCCGATCGAGTTCGTCTGGAACGGGGCCCTCGACGAGGACCTCGACGATACTCTTCGGTATAGTTTGCACCTGCAGGGGGCGAATCTCGACACCACCGTCTCCGGCCTTCCGGACACGAGCATCACGCTCGTCGTGAAGCGCAGCATCCCTTCCTATTCACTTCTGCAATGGACGGTCTCCGTATCCGACGGATGGACCTCCGTGGCCTCGCCCGATACGTTCCGATTTCGTGCGCACGTGCCTCCACTCGCCGCACGAGAAGGGACGAGTCTCCCGAAATCCTACTATCTCCAGCAAAACGCCCCCGCTCCCGAGAGCCAGCTGGCTTATATCCGCTACGACCTTCCCGAACGTAGTGCGGTGAGCTTGTCGATCTATAACATGCTGGGAGAACGGGTCCAATCCATCATCGCGGGAGAGAAGGATGCCGGCTCGTACGACACGACGTTCGATGCCAGCCCGCTCAGGAGCGGCGTCTACATGGTAAAATTGGAAGCGCATCCTCTCGACGGCGTTCACTTCAAAAATTTCATCAGTACGAAGAAAATGCTGCTTGTAAAGTAAGCTGCGCTTCGCGGTCCGCTTTTCCTTCGCTTGTTACTATGTAGGTGACGCGCACATCCCACCCGCTTTCATCGTTCGTCGGTTTTGGCTATATTCGTACATGAAGTTTTCCAAATCTGAAATTCAAGGTCTCCGTTTACTCAGCCGAAAGAAGGTTCGGGATCAAGAGGGAAGATTTGTCGTGGAGGGATGGAAGATGGTCGGCGAAGGGCTGACATCCGATTTCACGGTCGAGGTTGTGGGATACGCGCCGACCTCCAAAACGACGGAGGAGGAGCGGCGGATTCTGGCACTTGCTCAACAACGCGCAGTACCCATCAAGGAGATGACCTCGAAAGAGCTTGGCCTTGTTGCGTCCACGGTCCACGCGCAGGGTATCATCGCAGTTATGCGACGCAAGGTTCAGAACCTCTCCGAAGTGTCCGTGAATTCCATGAACCTCGCCGTGATACTCGACGCAGTGAGCGACCCGGGAAACCTCGGTTCGATTCTCCGCACGTCGGACTGGTTCGGCGTTGACGTTGTCCTGCTCGGGAAAGAATGCGCCTCGGCTTACAACGAAAAAGTTGTGCGGTCGACGGCGGGCTCGCTCTTTCACCTCGGCGTGGTCGAAGAGGTCGATGTTGTCGAGAGCATCCGCCTGCTCAGAAAAGGGGGCTTTCGTGTCTGGGCCACTGCCACCAAGGGAACATCGGTTGGCCGCATTCAGGCCGGAAGCGCAAAGGTCGCTCTCGTCATGGGGAATGAAGCGCGCGGACTCTCCGATGCCGTCCTCTCCGAGGCGGATGAAGTTGTGTCGATTCCACGCGTTGGAAAAGCCGAATCCTTAAACGTCGCCGTTGCGTGCGGGATTGTCCTTTCGTACATCCGTGCAGCGGAATAAAGTGTCAGGGACGATTTTGAGGACGGGGAGTGTTCGCGCGTCCAGCGCAGGAGCCCGCGCATGTTAACTTCGGTGCCGGGGTTCAAGGTGGGACATTTTACGGACAGCCGCGACATGACGGGTTGCACGGTAATTCTTTGCCCTCCCGAAACCCGCGGCAGCTGTGAGGTGCGCGGCGCATCGCCGGGGAGCCGCGAGCTCGCACTTCTTGCACCCGATAAGAAAATGTCCGAAGTACACGCGGTTCTTTTGACGGGTGGAAGCGCGTTCGGTCTCGCCGCCGCGGACGGAGTCATGAAATGGCTTGAGGAGCATGACATCGGTTATGCGACTCCCTGGGGACGCGTGCCGATCGTGCCCGCAGCAGTGATCTTCGACCTCAACATCGGGAGAAACTCCGGCCGTCCGGATTCGAAGGGAGGATACCGGGCGTGCGTCGATGCGTCAGCCGGAGCAATGGAAGAGGGGAATGTCGGTGCGGGAACGGGGGCGACGATTGGGAAGTGGGACGGAATGGAGTTTCGGATGAAGGGAGGCGTCGGAAGTGCCTCGATGAAAGAGGGAAAATTGATCGTCGGAGCGCTCGCTGTCGTTAACGCCGTCGGCGATGTCCTCGACGAAAAGGGAGACGTTTTGGCGGGTTCGCGCGATGAAGCCGGGCGGTTTCGGGTTGCGGCCGGAAGGCGTCGCATGCTTGCACAGGGTGCAGTCTTTGAGCAAACAAATACGACGCTTGTGGTCGCCGCGACGAACGCCGAAATGGATAAAATCTCGCTCCATAGAATTTGCCAGCGCATGCACGATGGTTTCGCCCGGGCGATCGCGCCGGTCCATAGCTCGTACGATGGCGACACGGCGTTCGCTCTCTCGAACGGGCGCGTCAAGGCCGACCTTGACGTTATCGCCGAAATGGCGATTGCAGCGACGAGCGAATCCATTCGGAGAGGTGTGCGGGCGGCCAGAATCGCCGGCGGAGTGCCCGGACTGGGAGGATGAGCACTGCCGACTTTCGTTCTCCGGAATTTTTGAAATCCTTCGATTTTCAGTATCTTTTGGTGTGATACGCTCAGCCCGCAATACCTCGCCGGCCCCTAATCAAGTCACTCTCTCGCGCGCTCTTTCGAAACTCGGATTCTCCTCGCGATCTCGGGCCGAACAACTCATCTCCGCCGGCCTTGTGAAGGTTAACGGCATCGTGCGCAAGGATCCCGGCCGGTGGGTCGACCTTCTGAAGGACGGAATCCGCGTCGAGGGAAAAGAGGCCCCGCGCTCCGCACATCGCGTGCTCGCCTTTCATAAGCCGGCGGGGCTCGTAACATCCCGTCGCGACGAACGCTCGAGGAAAACCGTGTTTGATTTTATCGGACGCGAAGCGGATGGGTTGATCGCCGTGGGAAGACTCGACATGGATTCGAGCGGCCTTCTCTTGCTGACGAACGACCATGCCCTGGCGGACCTTCTGACCGATCCTGCCGGCGATGTCCCGAAACGCTATCTCGTCGAGCTCGACGCCCCTCTCACCGATGCCGCGATGGAGACATTCTCGAACGGAGTCGAAATTTCTTTGCGGGGAAAACCGTATCTCACAAAAACGGGGACGATCCAGAGGCGCTCGAAGACGGAATACGAAATTGAAATCCGCGAAGGCAAGAACAGGCAGATTCGCCGAATGATCCAAACGCTCGGATGTTCAGTGAAGGCCCTGAAAAGACTTTCAGTCGGACCGGTGGAACTCGAAGACCTGCCTGAAGGGAAATGGCGGATACTCTCGGAAGGCGAACTCTCTCGGCTTCGGCAAATCGCGAAGCCCACGAACCGCCCCCGGGGCTCCTGAAACCTGCCATGGCTGGAGTGCGTGCTCGTATCGTCGAAGTGCTTGTCGTTCGATTCCGGGAAAAACACATTGAGTATCTTCTGTTGAAACGCTCGTCGTTGCGGGTTCTTTATCCTGGAATCTGGCAAATTGTGAGCGGAAAGATCAGGCGCGGGGAGAAGGCAACGCTGGCGGCCCGGCGGGAAGTTCGTGAAGAGACGCGCCTCAAAATCGATCGAATGTGGACTGCGCCGTTCATCATTCAGTTTTACAATCCGGCCGCCGATGTTGTGGAGTTTGGGCCGCTGTTTGTCGCAACGGCGGCCTCACTGGCCCGACCCGTTTTGTCAAGGGAACACGAATCGTTCCGCTGGCTTCCCTGGAAAAAGGCCAGACGTCTCCTCTTCTGGCCGGATGACCGCAAAGCTCTTGCTCTCGTCCATCACATTCTATCCTCCAGGAGCCCGATTCCTACTGTCACCAGTCTCCGATGAAGCATTTAATAAAAGAGGTAACAGCGTGAGCGTTCTGGTCGTCGGCTCCGTCGCACTCGATTCGGTTGAAACGCCGTTCGGATCGGTCAAGGAGGCGCTTGGCGGTTCCGCCGTATACATCTCTGTTGCCGCGAGCTACTTCACCGCTCCGGTTCGGCTCGTCGGTGTCGTCGGCGCAGATTTTTCGCCGGAGCACGTGCAGTTCCTCGAACACCGCAAGATCGACGTCGCCGGATTACAAACCGTTGCGTCGGGAAAAACCTTCCGGTGGGCGGGGCGGTACCACTACGACCTCAACGTGCGGGATACGCTGTCGACGGACCTCAACGTCTTCGAAACGTTTGACCCGATCCTTCCCGACGGTTTCGACAAAAGTCGGTACGTCTGCCTTGGTAACATCCATCCCTCCCTTCAACAGAAAGTCCTCGATCAAGTAACGAAACCGCGGCTCGTCGTCGGAGATACGATGAACTTCTGGATCGAACAGGCATTGGATGATCTTCGGCATCTGCTCCCGCGCCTCGACGTTCTGATTGTGAACGATTCGGAAGCTCGACTCCTGACGAAGGAGCCAAACCTCATTAAAGCGAGCCGGCAGGTCTTAAAGATGGGGCCGCGCATTGTCATCGTCAAAAAAGGGGAGCATGGGGCGATGCTCATCACCGAGGATACGATCTTCTCGGCACCGGCATATCCCCTCGAAGATATTCACGATCCCACGGGTGCCGGCGACGCCTTCGCCGGGGGTTTCGTCGGCTGGCTCGCAAAGACCGATGATTTGTCGGACAAGAATCTGAAGCGGGCGGTGGTCTACGGAAGTACCCTCGCCTCGTTTTGCGTCGAACAATTCAGCGTCGAGGGATTGAAGGATCTGAACGCGAGCACGATTCGCGATCGCTATCGATCGTTCATGGAACTCTCACAGTTTGACGAGAAATAGCCATGACCGAGCCGGCCAGACGGGGACGCGGATGCAGCGGCGCGACCTGGATCAGATCTATCCCTTGAGTGAAGCAGGTTGGCGGGAACAGAGGAAGCTCAGAGACGTCTAAACGAACCAAGCGTATCTCCCGATTCAGGGCTGGATTTCGGAGGCAGAGGAGGGACGTTCGGGCCGGCCGCGTTTTCATGGGTGTCGACCGAAAATTTGTGAATGGCGGGGCCGCAAATATACCGCATGCCATGTGCGCAAAATGAGGAAATGTCCGCCCCGCGCAGGAGAGATCCATTCGCGGCCTCCATGTAAACCCGTGCGGAACCGGGAGTCTTGATGCTGTCGAAAACCGAGGCGGTCGTGCTCAAGTCGATGCGGTACCGCGACACGAGCAAGATCGTGACTTTTTACACGAATGAGTTCGGAAAGATCCGGGGAATTGCGAAGGGAGCGCGCACGAACAAAAGCAAATTCGGTGCGGCGCTGGAGCCGTTATCGCATGTTTCGATCATCCTTTACAAGAAGGAACATCGCGACCTTCATTTGCTCTCTCAGTCCGACCTACTGAACCCTCACAAGGGCATTTTGTTGAGTTTGGAGCGTCTCCGGGCAGGTCTATCGATTATCGAGCTCGTGAATCAGGTCACCCCCGGTGAGGAACGAAATGGGCAGCTTTTCTCGTTATTGAAGGAAATGCTCGATGCGGTCGAGGCAGAAGAGAAGGAACCATTGAAGTATTTTTTTGCATTTGCGCTGCGACTCTCAGCCCTGTTCGGATTTCGTCCGAACCTGGGCAGTTGTCGATCCTGCGGACGCGCGCTTTCCGGATTCCGTACCGATGAACGCGTGGCGTTCCAGATCGCACGCGGCGCCGTTATTTGTCCTCTGTGTCTCCGTGCGTCGAACTCCGGCAGGACGGATGATTTTGTTCAACCTGTTCCGGCCGAGTTGTGGGAGTCCGCTTCCATGGACGTCGGAAAGTTGCGTCACCTCGAGGATTTGCTCGAGAAACCTCTCGGAGACATAAGAACGCTCCGGCTCCCGGAGAGTGTCTCCGCGTCGATTGACGAAACTTTGCGGTCGTACCTGCGTTATCATTTTGACGCCGTGAGGCCGATCCGGTCGGCCGCGCTGGCTTTGTGAAATTGTGAAGGAATCATTAGGAGGAAACATGTCATCCAAATCTGTTCTTGCCGCAGTGCTGCT
>DATJYV010000095.1:0-3775 GCA_035499415.1 Bacteroidota bacterium | reverse complement strand
TCCCGTGGGGACGCTCGATATCACGATGTACCGGGACGACCTGCGGGGTCGACTCGACCAACCGCGTCTTCAGCGCACGGATATTCTGTTTGACCTGGCGTCGAAGAATGTCGTCCTGATCGACGATGTCCTCTACACGGGTAGGACGGTCCGGGCAGCCCTCAACGCCCTCATGGATATCGGCAGACCGGCAGGCATCGAGCTCCTCGTTCTCATCGACCGCGGCCACCGGGAGTTGCCCATCAAAGCCGATTTCGTCGGCAAGAGTGTGCCGACCGGCCGCCAGGATCAGATCCAGGTTGCGATGAGCGAAGTCGACGGGGAAGACGCTGTCTATCTTCTCACTCCCGACGAGGAGGAGCGAAAAACGTGAGTCTCCAGAGCCGTCACCTCCTCGGCTTGGACGGCATGCCTCAGGCCGATATCAATCTGATTCTTGACACTGCCGCATCGTTCAAGGAAGTACTCGAGCGGCCGATTAAAAAGGTTCCGCCGCTGCAGGGAAAAACGGTGGTGAATCTTTTCTTCGAAAGCTCGACCCGGACGCGGATATCGTTCGAGCTTGCCGAACGCCGGCTCTCGGCGGATGTTGTGAGCTTTGCGACGGCGGCGAGCAGCGTGAGCAAGGGGGAAACGCTGAAGGACACCGCGCGAAACATTGAGGCGATGAAGATTGACATGGTGGTGATCCGGCACGCCGCCCCCGGGGCGGCCCATTTTTTGAGCCGGGTCGTTGCATCCAACGTCATCAACGCGGGGGACGGTGCGCACGAACATCCGACCCAGGCGCTTCTCGACATGTACACCCTGCGCGAAAAGTTCGGCAAACTCGAAGGACTCCGTGTGGGAATCGTCGGGGACATCCTGCACAGTCGGGTCGCCCGGTCGAACATTTTCGGTCTGACGACGATGGGAGCGCGTGTGGCAGTCTGCGGGCCAGCGACGTTGATTCCTCGGGAAATTGAACGGATGAACGTGGAAGTCTTTCACCGGCTTGAGGACCTGATACCGCGGGTGGATGTATTGAATGTGCTGCGCATTCAATCGGAACGCCAGCAGAGCGGGTTGTTTCCGTCGCTTCGGGAATACCACCGGTATTTCGGGGTCACGAAGGAAAAAGTGGAGCGCGCACTGCGTCCGATTACCATCATGCATCCCGGGCCGATCAACCGCGACGTCGAACTTTCCGCCGACCTTGCCGACGGCGAGCACTCCGTCATCCTGCAGCAGGTCACGAATGGGGTCGCGGTCCGGATGGCGGCGCTCTACCTCCTCGGGACTTCGAACGGGGAGGGAGGGATATGATGCATCTTCTGCGGCAAGCGCGCGTGCTCGACCCTGCATCCCATCTCGATGAAGTTCTCGACATTCTGGTTGTCGACGGCAGGGTCGAGAAGATGGGGCCATCGCTTGCGGCGACGGACGCACGCGTGACGGACCTGCGCGGCAAGGTGGTCGCCCCCGGGTTCATCGACATGCACGTCCATCTGCGCGAGCCGGGCTACGAACATAAGGAGACGATCGAGACCGGATGCCGTGCGGCCGCCGCGGGCGGATTCACCGCAGTCTGCTGCATGCCGAACACGAATCCGGCCATCGATGATGAGTCGGTCGTCCGGTATGTCCATGAGAAGGGGCGTCAGGTCGTCGGGGGCATCGTGGATGTCTATCCCATCGCCGCAGTGACGAAGGGAAGAGCGGGCAAGGAGCTGGCGCCGATGGCGGAACTTGCGAGCGCCGGGGCCGTGGGATTCTCCGATGACGGCGCTCCCGTGGAGAACGCAGGAATGATGCGCCGCGCCTTCGAGTACGCTTCGATGTACGGTCTCCCCATTATTCAGCACGCGGAAGAACGGTCCCTCGCCGAGGGTGGAAGCATGAACGAGGGACACGTGTCGACGATTCTCGGAATCCCGGGGATTCCTTCCATCGCTGAGGAGCTCATGGTCGCGCGCGATATCGCTCTCCTGCGCTTCGTCCAGGGCGCTCGCTACCATGTCGCTCATGTCAGCACGGCTCTCGCTCTTCGATGCATTCGCGGAGGGAAGGCGGAGGGTCTGCCGATTTCGTGCGAGGTCACCCCGCATCATTTCACTCTCACCGATGCCTCTGTCCGTACGTTCGACACGAACACCAAAATGAATCCGCCGCTCCGGACGCAGGAAGATGTCCAGGCCATGAAGGAGGGACTCCGTGACGGTACGATCGATGCCATTGCATCCGACCACGCACCCCACACCATTGACGAAAAGGAGGTTGAGTATACTGCGGCACCGTTCGGGATTGTCGGCCTGGAAACTACGGTCGGTTTGGCGCTGACAAACCTCGTCCATGCCGGTTATCTCACGCTTCCCCAGCTCGTCGAGAAATTGTCGGTCAACCCGCGCAAGATCGTCGGGCTTCCCCCCGTTTCCATTCGCGAAGGAGAGACTGTGAACCTCACGATCCTTGACCCCGAGCTCAGCTGGAAAGTCGATGCGCGCCGGTTCAAATCGCAGTCGCGAAACTCGCCCTTCGACGGAATGGTGCTCCGGGGAAAAGCTGTCGGGATTATCCACGGCAAGGAGCTCTGGATGGATTCGAGCACATGAGTCGAAATTAAACCCCGCGGCCGTCCGATGGGTCGGTACGATAGAGCGCGTTTTCACCGTAATCCTCTCGCTCGCCGGAAGGGATTGGGAGCACGCAGGCGGAAGACGGATTGACTTTTCCTGCGTTTTCAGATAATTTCTCCGCACGATGATGATCCTGTTCCTGACTTGCTGCTTCTTTCTCTCGTTCCCGCAGGAGTCTTCCCAACGAAGAGCCCCGAGTTCGTCATCGCAGCTCCTGAAAAATCCGCACGCCGGACCCGCGGCATCGTCTTCTGTTCAACTTGCCGGCCTCTGCGAAAATATCCGGGACGGAATTCAGAATGGCTCGCTGGAGTCGTTTGCGCCGTCCTTCGAACAGAATGTCTTTGTGAATATCTCAACCGGTGAAGGAGGTTATGTTTCGAGCAGCCAGGCCATTTCGATCATCCGGTCGGTCTTCCGCGAACGGAAATCCATCTCATTCGCCTTTACGCTGACGGACTTCAGTGCCTCGACTCCCTACGCGACAGGCCGCTGGACCTATCGCCGCCTGGGGTCACAATCTTCATCCCAAATTTATGTCTCGTTCGTCAGGCAGGAGTCCGGCTGGAAAATTTCGCAATTTAATATCTATTGAGATGGCGCCCGCCCTTTGCCGATGAGCATTAAACGAATCCAGATTGTTCGCCCCGCTGTGTGGGGCTTTTTTGTTTCGCTCGTCGCGATTGGATTTCTCCTCGGACTGCAAACCCTTCGTGTGCGTCGCATAATCCAGCATCCGGCGGACTTCGAGGAAGAGCGACGAAACACTGCCCGATCCGACATCCAGGCCGCATTTCAGAATTACTCCACACACCTGTTCGACGTCGTTCGCCGGATCGGCGCCGATTCGACCATCACAAAAAGCTTGAGCGAGAACCGGCCGGAATCGGCTTCGTTGACCTTCCGCCGTCTCGATCAATTTCATGAAGATGACGGCGTGAGCGTCGACATCACCGACGCGCAGGGGAATGTGCTCGCGTGGGCCGGGAGAAGCGTCGAACAGAACTACCGCCCCCGATTCAGGATGCGCAACAGCGACACGCTGCTCTTTGTAACGCACGCGGACCTTCAGATATTTCTTACCGCCGGAACCGCCATCGGGGACGGCGCTTTCTTGGCGCTCGCCAGCGTGCCGCTGGAATCCGATTTTCCGATTGCCA
>DATJYV010000094.1:0-7810 GCA_035499415.1 Bacteroidota bacterium | reverse complement strand
GCGGTAGTGTCAAAAAGTGTGAACGGCCCGACTGAATGACCGAAAAGAGCGACCTTGAGTTAGTCCGCGAGTTCCAGAACGGTCAGGAAGCGGCGTTCAACCGTCTGGTATTGCGCTATCAGGAAAGGATTTACTGGCTTGCACGGAAATTTGTCAACGATCACGACCATGCCGACGATATCGTCCAGGAGGTCTTCTGTAAAACCTACGAGGCGTTGCGGGGATTTCGGGGCGAGTCGAGTTATTTCACCTGGCTGTATCGCATTACTGTCAATATCTCGCTAAACTATGTCCGACGCCAGCGCATCAAAGATTTCCTTCGCATCGACGAGATGTTCGATACGGAAGGCGACCGGGCGGAAGAACCGGATGTTCTTCTGGAAAAAAAGGAGCAGCGGGAACTGATTGAGGAAGCGATCGCGCAATTGCCCGAAAAACAGAAGGCCGTCTTCCTCCTCCGCTATTATGAGGAACTTCCGTACGAAGATATTGCGAAGATCCTGAAGACTTCCGTCGGAGGTCTCAAGGCCAATTACTTTCACGCCGTCCGAAAAATCGGAAACTATCTCACGCGCGCCCATGGAACACGTTAACGCATCACTCCCGGATTATATCACCGGCCGCATCGAAGCGGAAGCACGGGAAGTCATCGAGCGGCACCTCGCCCTGTGCGCTGCATGCCGCGAGGAGCACGAGCTGCTCCGGCGGACATTTGCTCAGGTTGCCGACTCGCCGACGCATGTATCGCCCCCGGGATATTTCGCAACGGTGCTTCCGCGCGTCCGCATGCGCCTTGACAATCGCCGGCCCTTCGTTTTCCGCAATCTCGGCGCCGTTCAGCGATTGCTCCCGCTGGTCGCGGCCGGGGTCGCGCTCTTCTTCCTATGGAACTCCCCGGCTCCCGTGAACACCTACGGACATCAGAATCCGCTTCTTCCATACGCCGGTTCGCTGACGGACGATGAATGGCTCGACGGCTGGAGCGAGCAATTGTTCTCTGTGAACGGGACGCGCCAGGAGCTCGCCGAATCAGACGTCTACGAGGAACTCGCCGCCACGCCGGCCGACTGGACGGCCCTCGGCTCCGCGGGTCATGCGCTCCCGGAAGAACTGAACGAAGCACCCTACCAATCTCTCATCTCGGGGCTGAGTGAGCAGGATCTCGACGAGCTGGTTGAGCGCCTCGGCGAAAGGATCAACTTATGATTCGTTTCCACCTTTTCCTTTTCTTTCTGATTTCCGCTTTCGGCCTCTTCGCCTACTCGAGCGCGCAGGATGTCAACCCGCGAGGCCCGGGAGTTCAGCGCTTCGAACAATTCAAGAAGATCCGACTGATGGAAGCCCTCCAGATGGATGAGGAGACCTCCATCAGGTTCTTCTCCCGGTACGATAAGCACCAGACAGAGATCAACAGTCTGCGACAAAAGGAAAACAAACTTATCGACGACTTGCAGAATCTGGTGAAAGAAAAGCCGAGCGATGCCGATATCGACAAGATCGTCCAGCAGCTTGTCGAGAACCGACAGCAGATCGTCACCTCCCAGGGTCAGTTCTTGGAGGAGCTCAAGGAAGTCCTTTCAGCGAAGCAGGTGGCCCAGTATCTCGTGTTTGAGAGAAACTTTGCGCAAAACGTCCGCGACCTGATGCGCGAGATGTCGCAGGAGCGGCGGGGGTTGAGGCAGAATCGGTAGCTGAGCTCGTTGATAGTACATGGTAACGATCGAAGGTGAGTGGGGAGGCGCAATAATTGAAAGGAACGGATTGTTGAGAACTATTTGACGATGCCACGGGCTGCCGCCAATCAAGGTTCTCGCCCGCGCATGGCTTCACGGCTCTCCTTTTTTACTTGTCACCCTCTTTATCCTCATCCTTCATTTTTGCATTTCGCTCTTCGCCCGTCACCATTCGTGCTTCACTCTTCACCGATGAGACCCCCTCCCGGATCATTGCTTTTCCCTCCATTTCGTCCTATCTTTTTTCATGCAACACGTTTACCTCGACCACAGCGCAACGACTCCACTCGCTCCTGAAGTCTACGAAGCAATGCGGCCGCATTTCCTGGAAAACTTCGGGAATGCGTCGTCCGTCCACTCGTTTGGCCGCCGGGCAAAGCTCGCCCTGGAAGAAAGCCGGGAAGAGATTGCGAAATTCATCGGCGCACGATATGACGAAGTGTACTTCACAAGCGGAGGGACGGAGGCGGACAATCATGCGGTCGCGGGTATTTACGCTGCCGTCTCGGATACGGACCGTAAACACGTCATCACGAGTTCCGTCGAACATCACGCGGTCCTTCACGCGGCAGAGGCCCTCAGGGCCCGCGGTGCAAGCTTGACCGTTCTCCCCGTGGATCGCTTT
Organism: Bacteroidota bacterium; assembly: GCA_035499415.1. Classification (GTDB taxonomy): domain Bacteria; phylum Bacteroidota; class Ignavibacteria; order UBA10030; family UBA10030; genus DATJYV01. Next base: position 5,452 of record DATJYV010000094.1, on the reverse strand, counting down.
GGCCGAGTGAGCGTCTCGGACGTGCGGAACTCCCTGACGGCGAAAACCGCTCTCGTCTCCATCATGCACGCGAACAACGAAGTCGGCACCATCCAGCCCATCGAGGAGATCGGCAGATGTGCGCACGACAAAGGCGTTGCGGTCCACTCGGATACAGTCCAGACATTGGGGAAGGTTCCCATCGATGCCCGGACGATGAACGTCGACCTGATGGCCTTTTCAGCACACAAGATCTACGGGCCGAAGGGGATCGGGGCGATCTACATCAGAAAAGGGACGAAGCTCGAAGCATTCTTGAAGGGCGGCGCACAGGAGAGTAACCGACGGGCAGGGACGGAAAACGTTCCGCTTGCGGTTGGGTTTGCCAAGGCGGTCTCCCTTTGTCGCGAGCGGATGGAACAGGATAATGCGAAGTTCAGGACTCTTGGTGAATTCCTTCGGGGGAGGATTTCAGCCGGCTTTGAGGGGGCCATTTTCAACGGCGACCCGGCCAACTGCCTTCCGAATATTGTCAGCGTCTCATTCGATTCAAAACTCTCCAACGTCGACGGCGAAGCGCTCATCATGGGGATGGACCTTCAGGGTGTCGCTGTGACAAGCGGTTCTGCCTGCTCCTCGGGAAGTATGGAGCCCTCCCATGTCCTCCTGGCCATGGGACGCGATCCCAAGACCGCGCGCGCAACAATTCGCTTCTCGCTCGGTCGAAGCACAACGGAGCAAGACCTCGAATTTGCCGTTGCCGCCCTCAAGCAGGTCGTCGCGAACATGCAGCCCGTATCGGCTCATTAGCGGACCCTCCCGCTTCCGTCCTTCTATCTGAGCTTCTCTTTCTCCGCGCTTCTCTGCCGCCGGAACTCCTCCAAAAGGATCCCGAACCGTAACCCGCGGTCGCTCACCGTTATTTCGACGGCTTTGAGTCTCTCCATCATCTCAGTCAGAATCAGGGTCCCGGCAAAAATGATGTCGGCCCGTTGAGGCAGGATTTGAGGGATCGCCCGGATCTCTGCCACGGTCTTGGAGCGGAGCAGCTCGAATGATCGTCGGATGGATTGGAGTGAAAGAACGTGTCCGCTTACGGCTTCCCTGTCGTAAGGATACAAGCCCAGGTCGATGGCTGCCAGCGTCGTCAAGGTCCCCGCGACTCCGATGAGACGGGTACCGGCGGGTACCGGGGTGATAAGAGCGGTCCGCTTCCGAATCTCGGCCCTTGCGGCCTCCAGAGAGTCCGCGGCGGGAGGCGACGTTTTGAGATATCGTTCCGTGAGGCGAACGGACCCAATGTCGATACTTTCTCTCGCCGACGGCACGCTTCCTGATCCACGCGTCAATTCTGTGCTCCCTCCGCCGATATCGAGGACGATAAACCCCCGCGATTTCTCCCTCTCAAGAAACTCGTCGACCGTGCCGAGATAGGTGAGGTCGGCTTCACGGTTGCCGTCGAGCACACGGATCGACAGTCCGGTCTCTGCTTTGACGCGGCGAAGCACCTCATCGCGATTGGATGCGTCACGCAGGGCGCTCGTGCCGCAGGCCGCGAACGCGTCGACGTGCAGCGTCCCGGCCAATATCTTGTACTGTTTCAAGCAGTCGAGTGCGCGGTCGAGAGCGCCGTCTCGAATGCGTTTCTCAATGTCCACTCCTTCGCCGAGGCGCACGACCGCATGCTCGTCCCGGAGGATACGGAGGCCTCCATCTTCGTCCATCTCGCCAATCACCATCAGGATTGTATTGGTTCCGATGTCGATTGCCGCAATGCGCATCAGACTTTGACCAGGGCAAGAGCGACCCATTCATTCTCGTGCCGGACTTCGACGGGGGCGAGGCCTGAAAGACGGAATGACGGGAGAAGGAGGGGAATATCCTCTCTGAGAAGACCGGAGAGAATCAGAATGCCTGCGCGCACCAGTCGGCGTGAAATTCTCCGGAGCGCGACCGATATCGTCGCATAATCAAGGTTGCAGGCAATAAGGCCGAACGAGCCGGTGGTCAGGGTATCCGCCCGCTGGCGGCGAAGCTTCACGCGAATCCGGACGCGGTTGCGTGCAATGTTTTCCGCGGCATTACGGATCGACCATTCGTCGATGTCCACCGCAATGACCTCGCGCGCGCCGAGCTTCGCTGCGGCGATGGCGAGGATACCCGTACCCGTGCCAATGTCCAAAACCCGCGTCTCGGGGCGGAGATGCTTTTCGAGCAGTTGAAGACAGAGCCGTGTGGTTTCGTGGTGACCGGTGCCGAACGACATCTGGGGCTTGATGGTCAGAAAGATTCCGCGGGCTCCCCGACGCCGGGCATTTTTCCGCGGCGGGGAGATGGTGATTCCTCGCGCCGCACGGACTGGCCGGATTTGTCGTTCCCATGCCGCATTCCAGTTTCGTTCGCGGAACACGAAGGTGCGAATGCGGACAGGGCCGGTCGGCAGGTGCGCGGAGAAATTCGCGACGCGCCTCCTCAATGCTGCTGCGAGCCCTGGATCCCAGAGCCGGTCCTCGATGTAGCAGTCCATCGAGTCATGCCGCTGCGCGAACCCCCGGAAGCCGAGCGGAGAAAGAATGCCGACGAGGAGGTCCTGGAATGGCGGCGGGGTCCAAACCGTCACCCGTCTCCAGCGTCGCGTGCCCACTACCGGGATTGTTTGAGGTAGGTGTGCCGTCGCTTGAGCGCGTTCTTCACGATATCATCATTCATCTGAAGCCAGAAAATCTGGTCCTGATAATTCTCCTGCATCTTGCGGTCGGCCTTGTTGGACATCGCATTCAGGGCATACAAGATCCAGAGGACAAATGCGTACCCGACGAGCCCCTTCATCTCGACCAGCTGTGAGCCCAGGATGAATTTTACCGCGATTGCGCCCGACGCAACCACGGCAAACCAGAGAGAAGAACGGCGAATCTGGGTCATGAGATAATAGACCAACCCGAAGTATGAAATTTTATCGTGGAATGTCTGTGGGACGAACGTGTTGAGGATGTAGAAATAGAGCCGGCGTGCCTCGTCGTCGCTCAGCGGCTCGGCGTCGGGGCCGAGGCGCGCTTTGGCCTGCAGATACGCGCTCGGTTGATTGAGTTTGAAGGCCTTCCGGTATTTTGCCGACTCCTGGGCGTACATGGTGATGCCCGAAATCAGCGTGATGAAGATGAACCAGACCCAGAACGAGAACCGCGGTATGGCAGGGATATAATTGAGCGTGAGTGCCTGGAGCAGGATCATGAGAAGTGTCGTGAAATAATATCCCGTCACGAAAATCCGGAGCGTCTCATAGAATCCGAACGGTGTTACTGAGGAATTCTGATTCATGGTGTCCCCTTCCGATGAATGTTGTGGATGATTGTGAAGAGTACAGTCCCCACCTCTCCAAGACTTTCTGCGCTGCATTTGTCGGGTGTATCCTCCACCGTATGCCAGTAGTTCAGCTGTGGATTGACATAGTTGAAATCGATCAAGTCGATCGCCTTAATCCCCGCTTCGTTCAGCGGCACATGGTCGTCGTATATTTCCTCGCCCGGAACATCGACAAAAGCGCTCGCATGGATCTGCTTTGCCGTGGAAAAGACCAGGTTCATGACGTCGTGGGCGTAGCGGTCTGAATTTCTCTCGCGGGGGATGGACAGATACGTATCTCCGACCATGTCGAGGTTGATGGCGAACCTGGGAGCAAAGCCATGCGGGAGATGAGCCGCAAAATACTTTGAGCCCGTGCACCAGGACTTGAGCGTGCCCCGCGTTCCCATATCTTCCCCGTCGAACAGCACCACGTCGACTCCGGCGCACGTGGTGTCTCCGGCGATCTCCCGGGCGAGTTCCGTCAGAACAGCAACCCCGCTCGCGCCGTCGTTCGCTCCCGGAACCGGTGATTTCCTTTTTACCGGATCGGTGTCCTCATCGGCCCATGGACGGCAATCCCAGTGCGCCGTGAGGGCAACCCGGTTTCTCTCGGCCGGCCTGTATTGCGCGATGATGTTCGAAAGCATCACCCGGCCGAGCCGGGGCTGAGTGAACGCAAAAGTTTGAACGCGCACTATTCCTCCAAACGTCTTCAGCTCGGATGTGAGGAATCGCAGGCACTCCTCGTGCGCTTTTGAACCAGGCACCCGGGCCCCGAAATCGGTCTGTCGTTTAAGATACTGGTATGCCCGTTCACCGTCAAACGGCGTGTTTGTGCGTTTGTCGCCGCTCGTATCTGTTGACGCGACGGTCCGCTGCGGAGCTCCTATCCGCAACCCGCTGTGGAACAGAAAAATCGCAACAAGACCGGCGCAGATAAGCGGCTTCATTTCAGTGCCTGCGAGGCGGAATCAAGCGGATAGACGCGGCTCCGGCTGAAATTGGCGAGCAGGGCGGCGATCCGGTCCTGGGCCAATCGGGCCGATGACCCCGACCCGATGAAATGCTGCATCATCATCGAGAAGGCGAGCAACTCCGTGTCCCGTGTTACCGCATATCCCGACAGCGTGCTGGTCGCGCTGATCGTCCCCGTTTTCGCGCGCACATTTCCTTCGGCGATCGTCCCTTTCATTCTGCCCTTGAGCGTCCCGTCGACACCCGCGACCGGAAGGGAAGCGCAGAACAGGGGGAATAGGTCTGCGCGGTGCGCCATGGCATCCAGGAGTTGAACGAGAATCCCGGCCGTCAGGAGATTGTAATGGGAGACCCCTGAACCGTCAACCATCAGAAACTTCGTCGTGTCGATGCCGAGCGATGAGAGAAATCGGTGGACGACGAATATGCCGCCTGCGTCGCTGCCGGGTGGGCCGAGCGTCACCGCCGCGATCACTTTCAGGGTGTTCTCCGCGGATAAATTGTCGCTCACTTTGTCCATGTTGACGACCATGGAGTCCATCGGCCAGACGTGCTCGGCCTCGAGTATCGCATTGGGCGGAACGACTCCTGCGACGGCGTTTCCCGCGACCGCGACTCCCGCCTTCTGAAGTTCTTCTTTGAATAACTGTGCCGCGTACAACTCCGGCCTCCAAACGCTGAGCTCCTCCCGGAGAACGGATGACGAATCGTTCTTCATTTCCCCGTTCACGGTGATGGTATTGAGCCGCTCTTTGAATAATCGTGATACGCGGAGCGGCTGGCGGACGCTATCGGACACCGTTCGTCCATTGTTCAGGAGTGTGACGTACGACGTCGGCGGGTCGATGGCAACCTTCAGAGAATCCCCGGCCATTGTCCCCGGCGTCACGGTCACGAAAACGCAATTCTTGTTGACAGACAGTGCGCTGATAAACATCTCGTCAGGATCCGGCTCATCATCCCACATCCATCCATTTCCCCAGTAGGAGTCGTCGAAGTAGGTATTGTCTGCCACGACATTTCCCGTGACCGACGACAAACCCGAGCGCATCACCTCCGCCGCGAGACTATCCAGGTCCTTGGTCGTCAGGTCGGGATCCCCGAAACCTTTAAGATAGATGTTTCGAAGCTCTCCGGCTCCTCCGGAATCGAC
>DATJYV010000093.1:0-11096 GCA_035499415.1 Bacteroidota bacterium | reverse complement strand
CCGGATCGCCGGCCTCACGATCACTTCTTCGTAGCTCAAGCCGATATTGCTGTAGACATTATTCGCCTGCGCCGGATCCAAATGATACCACACGGTGACATCGAATTTCAGAATGAGTTGATCGCGTGAGAGTGTCGCGACGGCATCGTCGCCGCTTCTATTGCCTTCGGTTCTTACGGAAGACATCGTATAGTCTTTGGTCTGAACGGACATTTTATAGACATCGGTTAAGAAGAAGATCGGATGTAACCCGGCCGGGATTGGCTGTGTCCCCACGTTTCCAAACGTGACCGGAACTCCTACGTATCCCGGTTCAATGATCGTAAACGAAGCGCCAACAAGCGCCAATAAAGCCAGACCAAGACTTGCAACTCCGAGCTTCTTATAGCTGAATGGATACTCGACATTCCTCGGTTTAAGTGTCAGCAGAGCAATTCCGATGGCACCAAATAGTGCGATGAAGAGTGAAGTAGTCACGATGTTCTCCTTTGTTCTGTGTTGTTATTGCGGGATCTCGATACTGCAATTTACACAATTTCAACGCCCTCTGCATGAAATCCACCAAAAGGCCAGCACGGAGATTGGATCCGCGGCGGGGGCAAGTGCCGTCGAACCTCAACTTCGAAAAAACACTTGCGTCGTTAAATAACTACACGTATTTTCGTAGTCACATAGCTACGCGATGAACTTACGACGAGACGTATATCAAGCCATTGCCGACCCGACCAGAAGGGCCATACTTCTGCTGGTCTCTTCGCACGCAATGACGGCGGGTGCGATCGCCTCGAACTTTGACACAGCCAGACCGACGGTTTCAAAACACCTGCAGATACTCGCGGAGTGTGATTTGCTTGAACAGGAGCAAAACGGCAGGGAAATTTTCTATCACTTAAATCCCAGGAAGATGAAGGAAATAGCCGAATTTATCGAACCATTTCGAAAACTGTGGGATGACAGGTTTCATAAATTGGAAGCCGTCATGAAAAAATACAAATCAAGAAAATAGGCTCCCATGCAGCGAAAAACGAAAGTCAACGCCGAGGACGGCAAACAGGAGTTGTCGATTTCACGGGAATTTGATTTGCCGTTGGAACTACTTTTTAAAGCGCACATAGAACCCACCATGGTTGAGCAATGGATGGGGACGAAAGTGCTCAATCTCGAAAGCAGAAAGCACGGCGGCTATCAATTTGAAACTGCCGATCCTCAAGGAAACGTGATATTTCGGGCTCATGGTGTAATCCATGAATTGAGCCCCAACCGGAAAATTGTCCGGACATTCGAAATGGAGAACACACCTTTTGGCGTCCAGATTGAGTTCTATGACTTTGAAAAACTTACTGAGGACACGAGCAGGCTCAACATGCACGTAATCTTCGAATCAGTCGCTCAGAGGGATCAATTGCTGAAGCTCCCGTTTGCCCAGGGCCTCAACATGGCACACGATCGGATTCAGGACATCGTAAACAAATTGAGATAACCCGCGATGTCAAAGAAAAACAAAATCATTTATTGGATTTCAACTCTCTGGCTTGCATTGGGAATGGTATCAACCGGAATGGGCCAGTTACTCAAGTTCAAAGGTCAGGGGGATGCGGATATGATTACACACCTGGGCTATCCTCTCTATCTTCTGACCATCCTGGGTGTTTGGAAAATGCTGGGCGTTGCAGCAGTGCTGATACCCAAATTTCCCGTCCTCAAAGAATGGGCCTACGCGGGCTTTTTCTTTGCCATGACGGGAGCGATATTTTCGCATCTCGAAACGGGTGATCCCGTGAATAAGATAGTTCCCTCCTCTCTGCTTCTCATCCTGACCCTGGTCTCCTGGTATTTCAGACCGGCGAACAGAAAAGTCATTTCAGTCAATCAATAAATGAAACGCATGAACCCCAAAGTCGATTTCTTTTTTCGCAAAGCCAAAAGGTGGCAGGAGGAATTTGACAAATTAAGAATGATCATTTTAGACTGCGGGCTTACCGAAAAATTGAAGTGGGGTTGCCCGTGTTACACCTTTTCCGCCCCGACGGGCAGGCGGAAGAGCAACATCGTATTGATGCATGGATTCAAAGATTATTGTGCGCTTCTGTTCTTCAAAGGCGCCTTGTTACATGACGCGAAAGGCATTCTCATCCAACAAACGCAGAACGTGCAGGCGGCCCGGCAGATCCGGTTCACCAGTGCCCGCGAAATCGTCAAGCTGGAACCCGTCCTGAAAAGTTATATTCATCAAGCCATCGAAGTGGAAAAAGCCGGTTTGAAGGTGATTCTCAAAAAGACTTCGGCATTCCCAATTCCCCAGGAATTTCAGAGTAAATTAGACAAGCACCCTGCATTGAAAACTGCTTTTTATGCACTGACGCCGGGCCGGCAAAGAGGATACATACTTTATTTTTCTGCCCCCAAGCAATCCAAAACCCGGGATCAGAGAATTGAAAAATGCATGCGACAAATTCTCGATGGGAGAGGATTGAATGATCGGTGAGCCGCTGAGGGCCGGTTTACCGGCCGGGGTGGTTCTTAGCGCGGCGGGCTCCCGCCATCCAGCATGAAGAGGAGCGGGATACATAGAACGCGAAAGTACGCACGAAGGGTCAACGCGGCGCGTTCTTTTCGCGGAAACAGAAGCTGCGGAAAGGCTTGAAGTCTCATCCGATATCGCGGCTCTTCAAATCGTCGAGCACATCGATACGATCTTCGATTCCCTTTTTCGATCAGCGCTTTTTCTTCCTGCCGGACAATGCCCGTTTTGCCTTTGGCAGAGCCATCTTCTTGCCGTTCACCCAGGGGCCGCGAGGATTGACTCTGATTCGGTCGAGGATCAGCTCCTTTTCGGCTGCCTGAGAAGGGGTGAGGATGAAACGCTTCGTTGCATGGTTCATGCTGTTACTCCAGGGGGTCGGAAGACCGCAGTTTTGTTTGCGATTGGCCGGCGGCCTTCTTATCGTCGGCATCGTAGATGCTTTTGCCCTCCGTTATCGCAATCTTGCGGTTGTGCGAATCGAAGAGACTGAGACCTCGCATTGTAAACCTGCGCATGATTGCACCTCTCGTCAAACGCAACGTAAAGAACGATGAACAAGCAGCGCAGATGACAAAAATTGTGGCAGGCGTACGTCTTGCGCTGTCTGATCGGGGAAGGCCTCTGTGAGCTTAAGGACATTTTGCCCCTGAGCTCACTGCGAGTACAGAGGGTCAAACCTTGACACCTCAGTATAGGTCAAACGCCATCGAATAGCAAGACATCCGGTTTGTTTATTGTCGACAAGCTCCGTCGAGTGTCATTGCCGGGACACGAACTCAGCTTACCCGATGGCGGGCTTCTCTTTGCACAAAGAGAAAGTGCCGTCGCGATGTGCGAATGCAGGGACTTCGACGACTCTCTCCCCATCCTGAATGGTTGATGATCCAACGCTTCGGGGTGTCCCACGATCAGACGAACCTGAACAGGGGACAGAAGGAGCACGTTCGATCACCAATTCACAATTTCGTCGGAAGATTTGTATCTTGGGACAATTTCCAAAAGGACTACTGCATGACCTTACGGCCGATGTTCATTCGAATCCTCGTCTTATTACTCTCCTTTGCGACGTTCTGTCCGTCGACAGCCCAGAAACTGCATGTAAATGACCTGGGCTACTTCGAAGCGAGAGGCCTCAACGTCCTCGTATTCAACAGCGAATACAACGGCTTCTTCTTCGACGAAAAAACCTCAGGGATCGAAATCATTCATCATGGAGTACGGACAGCGACGGGGGGAGCGGTCAGACTCAGCGCGACGCCCGAACAATGGGACCAGATTCCCGTCATGACCAGCCGGCAAGTCGACACGAAAGGAAATAGCATCGAGGTCTCTTTACGATACAAAGACTATGATTTTGATTCCGAGGTTACCGTGACAGCTCTCGACGACGGAGTGATGATTCGGGTGCTTCTCGATAAACCTCTTCCCGAAAAACTCATCGGCAAAGCCGGCTTCAATCTTGAGTTTCTTCCCTCCGCGTACTTTGAAAAGTCGTATTTCGTCGACGGGAGGCCGTCGACGTTTCCGTTGTATCCATCGAGCGACATGCGGGTTGCCCCTCTCTCGCAGAAGATTCCGCAATTCAACGGCTACTCGACGTTCGACGACAGAGGGAAGGGAGAATTTCTCATCCCCCAACCTCTTGCTTCCGGCAAAACGATCATCCTGGCCCCTGAAGACCCGGAACGCTACGTCAGGATTCGGTCGTCGAAAGAAGATCTGATGCTCTTCGACGGCCGGAATCTTGCACAGAACGGTTGGTTTGTCGTCCGAAGTCTGATTCCTGCGCATAAGACCGGCACGGTACTCGAATGGTACGTGGAGCCGGAGACGATCGCGAACTGGACACGAAAGCCCGTGATCGAATTCTCTCAGGTCGGATATCATCCATCTCAGAACAAGGTGGCCGTCATCGAGCTGGACACGAACGACCCGCCTCTGAAAGAGGCGTCATTATTTCAAGTGACGGCGGACGGCTCGCGCATCGAACGGCTCAGGTCCGATGTGAAGCTCTGGGGAAAGTATCTGCGCTACAACTACGTCACATTTGATTTCAGTTCGGTGAAGGACAGCGGACTTTATGTCATCAGGTACGGCAACCAGCAGACCGACGCTTTTCCAATCGGAACGCACGTGTTCGACGACATCTGGCATCTGACGCTGGACGTCTGGTTCCCGGTTCAAATGGACCACATGTTTGTGAGAGAGGCGTACCGCATCTGGCACGGCGTTCCGTTCCGTGACGATGCCCTCCAGGCGCCGGTCGGCATCAGGCACTTCGACGGTTATTGGATGGATTCAACGACCAACACGAAATACAAACCGCTGGAGCACATTCCCGGTTTGGATGTTGGGGGATGGTTTGACGCGGGCGATTTCGATATCGAAACCGGACACCACAACTCGACGATTCTCAGAATGGTGGACACCTGGGAGCTGTTTGGCCTGAAGCGTGATGAAACCTCCATCGACGAGAGAGAACGGTACGTTGACATTCACCATCCCGACGGCAAGCCGGACCTTCTGCAACAGATTGAGCACGGAACTCTCCAGCTTGTTGCGCAGCACAAGAACATAGGGTTCGCGGTGAGGGGGATCAATTTCCCAAACCTCTATCAGTATCATCACCTTGGAGACGCATCGACGATTACGGACAACCTCCCTTACAATCCAAAGCTCAAGCCCTATCAGAGTGATGGATTAACAAGCGGCACGATGGATGACCGCTGGGTCTTCACCCCACGCCTGCCGTCCGTGAATCTCGGTTCGATCGCCGCTCTGGCTGCCGCGAGCCGCGCGTTGCGCGATTTCAACGCGCCGCTCTCGAAGGAAGCGCTCGACGTCGCAGTGAAGGCATGGAACGAAGAGCACGAACACGCCGAACGAAGCGATACGGGGCGGAATGCCATCTTCACGGACATCGCAGAGGCCTCCGCGGCACTCCAGCTACTCATTACGACGAAGGATGACCGGTACGCAACACGATTGAATGAACTCATCTGGAAGGGGCTCGACAACGATCAACTGTTTCCCATGATGATGTCCGTTGCGGTTCGCGCAGTCCAACATATGGGAGAACCATTTAAGAGCCGGCTGAGAGCGTACGCCGTCCGATACGCAGAACAGGGAGAGAGACTGAATGGTCAGAATCCGTACGGCCTGCCCATTGGAACGAGGGGGTGGGGAGGGAATTACGAGCTCATCAACTGGTCGATCACAAACTACTTCCTGAACAAGAACTATCCTGACATTATTGGAGATGAATGGGTCATCCAAGGACTTGATTACGTGCTCGGGTGTCATCCATATTCTAACCTCTCGTTTGTTGCAGGGGTTGGCACGCGCTCCAAGAAAGTGATGTACGGAAGTAACCGGGCAGACTTCTCGTTCATTGCCGGCGGCGTCGTGCCGGGTCTGCTGTTCTTGAAACCCGATTTTCTTGAGAACAAGGAAGACTGGCCGTTTCTGTGGGGGGAAAATGAAGCGGTGATCGATATCTGCGCCGACTATATTTTTCTCGCGAATGCTGTAGAGGAACTCGTGGAAGACCGGAAATGATCGATCGGATAAACTCTCGGGCGCACGTCGATCTTTTTTGATCCGATTTAGAAAACTTGCTACCTTGTAATCCGGTTATTTTTTTTGTCGGCTGAAGGACTGATAATCCAAGAGGCGTCCGCCGGGCTTGAGCGAAAGTATTGATGACGTGTGAAATCTCAAAAGGAGCTCACACAGGGAACACCATCCTGGGTCGGTGATGTTTGGGGCGGGCTCGCGGCCATGCTCGTGGCGCTCCCATCATCAATTGCATTCGGCGTTCTCACCTACACGGCGATCGGACCGGAGCTTTCGGGAGCCGGGGCAATGGCCGGGCTGCTTGGCGCAGCGGCTCTTGGTCTCGTCGCTTCTTTTGTCGGGAAAACCGGCGGGTTGATCTCGGCTCCGTGCGCGCCGGCGGCCGCTGTTCTCACCGCTCTGATTTCAGGATTGCTTGCGGGCAACGCCTCCACAGGGATTTCGCCGTCCGACATCGTTCCCCTCATAGCCCTCACCGCATTACTCTCCGCAGGGTTTCAAATTCTGTTCGGCGTCATCGGCGGCGGCCGTCTCATCAAATTCATTCCGTACCCTGTCGTCAGCGGATATCTCACAGGAGTTGGAGTCCTGATCGCTCTCGGCCAGCTTCCGAAGATCTTTGGATTACCGACGGGAACACCGCTCTATCTTGGACTGGCTTCTCCCGCCCAATGGAAATGGCAGGCACTTGTGGTCGGTGTTACAACCATCGTGTTTATGGGTTTGGCTCCGCGCGTTACCCAAAAAGTGCCTGCGACGATCGTCGGCCTTTTTGGAGGGATTGGATGTTACTTCGTGCTCGCCTTCTTCTCACCCGCGCTGCTGGGCGTGCAGGGCAATCCGCTCATCATTGGCCCGATCCAGACCTCCGGCTTCTTTTTCAAGGGGATTGCCGACCGCATCACCACTCCGTTCTCTCTCAATCTCGCATCTGTCCGGTTCATCATCATTCCGGCTCTCACGCTGTCGGTTCTGCTCTCAATCGATACGCTCAAAACGTGCGTCAGCCTCGATGCACTGACCCGGAGTCGGCATAATTCCGACCGTGAACTTGTCGGGCAGGGATTCGGAAACCTCGCCTCATTCCTGGTCGGCGGAATGCCCGGCTCGGGAACGATGGGTCCCACACTGGTCAATATCTCAAGCGGGGGGCGTACGCCGCGTTCAGGGATGATTGAGGGGACTTTTGTCGTCCTGGCAATCCTACTCCTGAGCCGCCTGATCGCGTGGATTCCCATCGGAGCGCTCGCAGGCATCATGCTCGTCATCGCATGGCGCATGATAGACAAAAGCGCCTTGCGGCTTCTACGGTATCCGGCCGGACGTCTGGATTTCGCGGTCGTTGCCGGCGTGGTCCTCGTTTCCTTGACCGTCGACCTGATCGTTGCATCCGGAGTTGGCGTGGGACTCGCGATCCTGCTCTTTATCCGGGACCAAATCCGCGGGTCGGTCATCCGCAGGAAACTATACTTGAACCAGATATCTTCAAAGACTCGCCGCAGCGATTCGAATCGTAAGATCCTGGACCGGCTGGGCGACCAGGGAGTATTCTGCGAGCTCCAGGGCAACTTGTTCTTCGGAACGACCGATCAACTTTATTCTCAGCTTGAACCCGATTTGCGCACGAAGCGTTTTCTCCTCTTCGACATGCGCCGGGTGCAGTCGATGGACTATACGGCCGCCCACCTTTTCGAGCAGATGCATGCACAGCTGGCGGAGCGCGCGGGACAGCTGGTCTTCAGCGGCATGCCATCAGGCCTCCTTGATGAACGCGACTTCCAGAATTATCTCACGCAGCTCGGCGTTGTGCGGGAGGGGAGTGGAGTCATGGTTTCGGAGACTCTTGACGGAGCGCTGGAATGGATGGAGGATCGTCTCCTGGAATCAGCCGGTGCAGGGAAAAAGGGGGAGGAGCACTTGATGACGCTGAAGGAGTTCGACCTCTTTCGCGAATTCGATGAACAGATGCTGAGCGAGATTTCCAGCCTCCTGCGTGAACTTTCACTCGCCCCCGGGGAAAAGGCGTTTTCATGTGAGGAAGAGGGAGACGAGCTTTTTCTGATCCGGCGCGGGAGCATCCGAATCATGCTTCCCCTTGAAAGAAACCAACGACATCACCTGGCAACGATCGGCCGCGGAGACTTTTTTGGCGAGCTGTCCTTCCTTGACCGGGGGAGACGATCTGCGGACGCCGAGGCAAAAGTGCATACCGACATCTACGCGCTGTCCCGGGCGCGATTCAACGCAGAGTCAAGGTCCAATCCGAGGTTAGGAGTACAGATTTTCGCGCGCCTTGCTCACACCATGGCCTTACGAATGCGTCAAACCGATGACGAGTTGCGCGCGCTGGAAGAACGATGATGGAGAAGCCGGTTTTGGAGTTCGCGTTGAGATATTTTGTGGATGACTCGGCGTAGGTGAAGGCAATGGCGTTGACCTGGCCGTCGAGGGGCGAGTCATATAAAAGGATTCGGCACTGCCCGGGCTCACGTTTGACGTTCGCGGCACGCAAAGGAGAGGATTGGAGGGATGGGACCGGTTCGCGCAGGGTTGGAAATGCACGAAGAACTGCGTTCATTTTCAGATGGAAGGATGTACGAAGGGCAGGATCCGAAGCCCTCACTGACTTACAGGAGGGATGACATAATCGTGGATGACGTGAAGAATCGCCCGCTCATGGTCGTCCGCCGTTGCGTAATCCAGGTTATATTCGGCGGTGGTGACTACGACCATCCCTAATGAGGGGATGCACAGAATGTACTGTCCGCCGAAACCGAGTGCAAAAAAGACGTCAAATCCCTTCACGGTGCCGAGCCACCACAGGTAGCCATACCCCTCACTGGAAAGGTCGCCCCACGCTCCGGAAGAGCTGCCCAGTGAGTTGGTCAACGAGGTCTGGACCCAGTCCGACGGCACGATTTGCTTTCCGTTGAGCATACCATGGTTCAAATACAGGAGTCCCAACGGGACAAGCGATCGCGGGGTGAAAGTCATGAAATTTCCTCCAGCGTAGTTTCCCTGGGGATCGGTGGGCCAGCTCGCGATGGAAATTTTCAAAGGACCAAAGAGGGTCGAGTCGGCGAATTGCAGCAGATTCAGCTGCGTCGCTTTGTTCATGATTCCACCGAGCAAATGGACCGCCGGGGTGCTGTAATGGAACGCGGTTCCCGGATCGCTCACCAGCCTCAGACTCAGCGTCGTGCGGATCCAGTTGGGGCTCGTGAACACCGTTGTGTAGATGTTTTGGTCGATATCGAAGCCGCTTCTCATCGTTAATAAATGACGTACCGTGATGTTGTTCACCCGTGTGTCGACGATCGAGCTTTGATACTCGGGGAAGTAGTCGACCAGTTTCTTGTCCAGGTTCAGGAGCGAGTCGCCAATGGCAATGCCGGTCAGGGCCGAAAGGAAGCTCTTCGAAACGGACCGCACATCCTGCGGGGTGTTCTGCGTATACCCCCCATAGTATCGCTCGGCAACGATCGTGTCGTTTTCCACGACGATCATGGAATGCACGTAAGGCAATTGAGCCGCGGCGGTCAATGCGGACTGCAGTTGAGCTGCATCGGGGGGAGTTTCAGGTGAGGTAGAGGTATTCTTGCACGACGAGAGGAGGAACAGAAAACCAATCGACAGTGCCAGGAGATGGTGTGCTCGCTGCACGTTCAGGATCCTTGTACGAACAGGGTTCACCCATCAATGTAACAGTATTTCTTCCAAGAGGATATGGCTGCAGAACCGTTTATACTCGCCGAAACACCAGCACCTGAAATGAACATGAGTGTGGAAGAGACAGTCTCTTATCTTCGCGTTTCTATTAACACTCTGTACAAATGGACCAGCCAAGGCACAATTCCATATCGGAAAGTTGGAACAAAAAAGTTCGCGGACAACACAGGGATTCACGGTCTGCAAGGAAACCGACCCCCGATTACCCCGCATTGCGATAGACACCGGAGCAGTCTCGGAGGCGATTCTGAACATTATTGACAATGCGATTAAGTACAGCCGCGATGCGAAATATTTGAAAGTCTCCACGGGACGCGACGGGAGGTCGGCCAGAGTCGAGATCGAAGACCATGGGATCGGCAATATGCGGAACAAAGCGTGGGAAGTATGTTGAAATCGGATCCGAAAGGGAAAGCGACCCCTTTGCCCGAAGCATCAAGATGCCGTACGCCGTGAATTGTTTTGTCATCGAGCCGATGTTGAAGTTCGTCGCGGTCGTAATCGAATTCTTCGATGCAAGGTCGGAAACTCCATATCCCTTTTTGAATATGAGGCGGCCTCCTTTGATGACCGCAACAGCAGCCCCGGGGCGGTCGGGTCGATACGTCGAGGAGAGGATCGAGTCGAGGCGGTTGAGCTCCGTTTGCGCCGGGGCGGAGAATACAAGCGATGAAAGAAGGAGAGACAGAAGGGTCGGGCGCATAGATCCGGCGAGTGTGAACCGGGGCTTTGTTTTCTGCCGGTCTTTATCTTCCATGTTCCCGCTCATCGGGCCATGTACTCTTCGTCGCTCACCTTCTCCATCCAGTCGACGGCCTTTCCGTCGAGCTGTTCCTGGATGGCAATATGCGTCATCGCTGTCGTCGCCGTGGCGCCGTGCCAGTGTTTTTCCCCCGGCGGAAACCAAATGACGTCGCCCGGATGGATCTCCTCGACCGGTCCGCCTGCGCGCTGGGCGCGTCCGCATCCAGCCGTGACGATCAGCGTCTGACCCAGCGGATGCGTGTGCCAGGCCGTCCGGGCGCCGGGTTCGAATGTGACGGCAGCGCCGGCCACGCGTGCCGGATTGGGAGCGCTGAATAAGGGGTCGATTCGCACCGTGCCGGTAAACCAGTCGGCCGGTCCTTTGCCGGATGGCTGCGTTCCAATTCGTTTGATATCCATGCTCTGAATTCCTTCAATTATTCATGTGCAGTTCTTATCACCTCACTCCTCAATCGCTCGAACCGGTAAGCGAGTTCCGGTCCTCCTTTTCCCTCATACGCAA
>DATJYV010000092.1:0-18502 GCA_035499415.1 Bacteroidota bacterium | reverse complement strand
TTTTTTCGCGCACGGACAGTACACCCAGAAGAACGATTCGAGCATCGTCTTTAAACCGTCGAACCCTGATTTCATTGTCAAGTCGAGCTTCCGTCCGATGGTGGATGCGTGGGGTCTCGACTTGTTCATATCGGATAATGGCTTCGGCGCGGGGGGATTTTACCGGCACGAGTACACGGATGAGTGGTCACTCCTTATGAGTCTTGCAGTCTCGGACGTGAAGGATGACCAGGAGGTGGATCAGTACTCCTACGATATCTACGGGAACCCGACGAGCTTCGTTCCGGGCAAGGTTAATCGCCTGCTGCTCTTCCCCCTGACGGCCGGCGTACAGTACCGGCTTTTCAAGGACGAGATCGTCGACAATTTCAGACCGTATATTTCGGGCGGCATCGGCCCCACGATGATCTTCGTCTCCCCTTATGCACAGACCGTGCAGGTACCTGTTGGTGATGGTACGTACTACCCCGAAACGCAGGAAGTTGATTTCTTCACGAGCCTCAAGTACGGCAAGGCACACTACACGGTCGGAGGATACATCGGCGCCGGGGCTTTTTTCGGACTCGACAAGGGAACGCTCTCAGGGGTCAGTTTCCGATACTACTTCGTTCCTTTCCCCGAAGGAATCGAAGTGCTGGAAGGGTCGAAGGTGAGAGAGTTCGGAGGATTCTTCATCACTCTCAATTTTGGATCGCTCTACTAGGCCGTTGTCCGCCGCCTGACAGCCCTCCGCAATACGGCGCAACGCCGAAGTCCGCTTTAAGATCGAAATTCCCTGCTCCTCCGGCCGGCGCGTCTTTCGACCAAACGGTCGCTCCTCGGCCCGGACAATCCGGAAATTCTACAGATGCGACTTCAAGAATTTTCCGGTATGCGATAGGGGAATTTCCGCGATTTGTTCCGGCGTCCCCGTTGCCACGACACGCCCCCCGGCTTCACCAGCTTCAGGTCCGAGGTCGATGACGAAGTCCGCACATTTGACCACATCCATGTTGTGCTCGATGACGAGGAGCGAATGGCCGGCCCGGATGAGCGCATCGAAACAAGTCAGAAGTTTTGCAATATCGTCGAAATGCAGGCCGGTGGTCGGCTCGTCGAAAATGAAGAGGGCCCTGCCCGACTCTTCGGAGCTTGCGAGATGATGAGCCAGCTTGATTCTCTGCGCTTCCCCGCCGGAGAGAGTCGTTGCGGGCTGGCCGAGGCTCACATACCCCAGGCCGACGTCGTCCAGCACCTGCAAGCGTTTCGCCACGCGCCTTCCCTCCGGGGTCTTCGAGAAAAAGTCGATGGCCTCGGCCACCGTCATCCCCAGGATATCGGTGACATTTTTTCCTTTGTAGGAGATCTCAAGAACTTCCTGCTTGTATCTCTTCCCTTTGCACGATTCACACGTGAGATAGACATCGGCCAGGAATTGCATCTCGACCTTCTGAACTCCGTCCCCTTCGCACGTGTCGCACCGGCCGCCGGGGATGTTGAACGAGAAGTGGCCGGACTTGAAGCCGCGGATCCGCGCCGCGGGGGTATCGGCAAGAATATCCCTGATCCCGTCGAAGGCCTTGATGTACGTGACGGGGTTCGAGCGCGGACTCCGTCCGATCGGGGACTGGTCGACCAGCTCGATCCGGTCGATATGGTCACCCCCTTCGATCGAACGAAATTTTCCGACCGTTCCTTCAAATCCCCCTTTCTGTTTCTGTAATCCCGCGTAAACGACATCGTGGACAAGCGTGCTCTTGCCCGAACCGCTCACGCCTGTCACGCAAACGAAAGAGTTGAGGGGGATCCGGACATCGAAGTCCTTCAGGTTGTTTGCCGAGGCCCCGCGGATGAAGAGGGATTGCTCCGAATCGGGCCGTCGCCTGGGAGGTACGGGGATGCGGAGCTCGCCGCGCAGATATTTTGCCGTGAGCGATTTTCCGCCCGCGATCAGCTCGTCATTGGACCCCTGGAAGACCACTTCTCCTCCATGTTCTCCCGCCCGCGGGCCCATGTCCACCAGGAGGTCGGCCTCGCGCATCATATCGGCGTCGTGTTCGACGACGAGCACCGTGTTGCCGACATCCCGCAGGGATTTCAGAATCGCCATCAGGCGCGCGTTATCCCGAGGGTGCAAACCGATGCTCGGCTCATCAAGCACGTACAGCGAGCCCATGAGGGAAGACCCCAGGGACGTGGCAAGATTGACTCGTTGAGACTCGCCTCCCGAGAGCGTCATGGATAGCCGGTCGAGGGTAAGATAGCCGATTCCGACTTCGTGGAGAAACTTGAGACGTCGGCGGAGCTCCGCGAGAATCCGCTTCGCAACTTCTCGTTCGTACGGGGTCAGCGCGATCGAATCGAAGAACGCACGGGCATCCGCTATCGACATCCGGACAGTATCATGGATGGTTTTGTCCCCCACGCGTACGAGGAGCGACTCCGGCCGCAGCCGCGAGCCGCCGCAAGATTCGCATGTCGTGTAGCCGCGAAAGCGGCTGAGGAACACTCGATACTGAATCTTGTATGATTTCCGCTCGAGGTACCGAAAGAATTTATGAATGCCGTCGAACCCCTTGTAGCCATTCATGATGACGCTGCGTTGCTCCTCCGTGAGGTCGCGATACGGAATATCGAGCGGAACGTTCGCTTCGCGTGCAATCGTCACGAGGTCATCCAGGTTTTCCCGCCATCGCGGAAACGTCCAGGGATACACCGCCCCGGCACGCAGCGTCTTGGTCGGGTCGGGAATCACGAGGTCCATGTCGATCCCGATGGCGCGTCCGAATCCCTGACAGGTGGGACACGCTCCCACCGGATTATTGAATGAGAACATCTGCGCGTCGGGGTCTTCATACCGCGAGCCGTCGACCGGGCATTCATAATGCTGCGAGTATCGAGTGTCGTTCCCTGTCTCCAACTTCCGGACGATGGCAATGCCGTCTCCTTCGCGAAACGCCGAGCCGACAGAATCGGCGATCCGGGTGACGGTTTCACGGTCATTCTGGTCGAGCGTCAGACGGTCCACAAGGACGCAAACGCCCTTCTTTGACTTGCCCCGATATTCCTGGTCACTCAGGTCCACGACTTCCTGCCCGACGACGATCCGGAAGAATCCCCTCTTCTTCAGTGCCGCGACCTCTTCTTTCACCGAGTGGCCGGGGTGGTCGTGCATGGGGAACATGATGTAGACTTTTTGTCCCGCGGGCTCGCTCCGGAGCGCGTCGACAACATCGGTCACGGTGCTCCTCTTCACGAGGCGTCCGCAGAGACGGCAATATGTTCGGCCGACCCGGCCGAAAAGAAGTCGGAGATAATCGTAGACCTCGGTCGTCGTGGCAACGGTGGAGCGGGGATTTCTGCTTGCCGTTTTCTGCTCGATCGCGATCGCGGGGCTGATTCCCTGGATCAGGTCGACGTCCGGTTTCTCCATCCGTTCGAGAAATTGCCGCGCGTATGACGAGAGGCTCTCCACGTACCGCCGCTGACCCTCCGCGTAGATCGTGTCGAATGCGAGACTCGATTTTCCCGAGCCGCTGACGCCGGTCATGACGATGAGTTTGTTCCGGGGCAGAGTAAGCGAGACATTCTTCAAATTGTTGACACGCGCCCCGCGGATGATGATGTCTTCGCCCGCCCGGGGACTACGTGCAGAACGCGCGACCGCCCGAACCGGCGAACGGCGGACCCGCGTACTTCTTCCGGATGTCTGTGACGTCATAAAGGAAGAGAAAGAAAACACGAACGCCCCGTCGTTCGTACCGTACGGGGCGGCGGATATCGATAAAAATCGGATTTCTCAGGCCGCACGGACCATCACTCCGCCTCGACTTTTGTCTTGTCGTGCGCCGCGATGACTTTTTCCGCCTGCTCGCGCGGCAGCTCGTCGTAGTGCGAAAACTTCGTTCTGAACACTCCCCTTCCCTGCGTCATCGAACGGAGAATGGTCGAATACTTGTGAATTTCGGACATCGGCACCAGCGCTTTGATGACCTGAAAGTGTCCGTCGGACTCCATTCCAAGAATCCTTCCCCGTCTGCCGGAGATATCCCCCATCACATCACCCATATACTCTTCCGGCACAGTCACTTCGATCTCGTTGATCGGTTCGAGAAGAACCGGTTTTGCTTCGAGGAATCCTTTCTTGAAGGCCATCGAGCCGGCGATCTTGAACGAGTTTTCGTCCGAGTCCACTGTGTGGTACGAACCGTCGTGCAGCGTGACTTTGACGTCGATAATCTCATAGCCCGCGAGGACGCCGCGGTGCATTGTATCGACGACCCCCTTTTCCACCGCAGGGACAAACCTTCCCGGAACGACGCCTCCGACGATGGCGTCGACAAATTCAAATCCTTCCCCCCTTCGCTTCGGTTCGACGCGGAGATGAACATGGCCAAACTGACCCCGGCCGCCGCTCTGCTTCTTGTGCTTGTACTCCGCATCCTCGACGATGCCGCGGATCGTCTCCTTGTACGGGATCTTCGGCTCCACCAGATCCACGTCGACGTTGTACTTCGCCTTCAGCCGCTTCGTCACGATGAGAAGATGGAGTTCCCCCTGGCCGGAGATGACAGTCTGACTGAGCTGGCCTTCCACGTTGATGACAAACGTCGGGTCCTCCTCGTGAAGAGCGTGAAGCCCGTTGGCGATCCGGTCTTCGTCCCCCTTTGCCTTCGAATGGATGGCCATGCGGATGACCGGCTCCGGAAAGACGATGGGCGGATACTCGACGGCGAAGGCCTTGCTGCTCAGCGTGTTGTTGGTATGCGTGTCGCGGAGCTTGACGACCGCCCCGAGGTCTCCGGCCGGAATTCTTGCCACTTCTTTCCGTTCCTTGCCGTTCATGACAAAGAGTTGACCAAGCCGCTCGGATTTTCCGTTCGTCTCGTTCACCATATCCATTCCCGGAACGACGGTGCCGGAGTAGACGCGGAAATACGAGAGCTCGCCAACGTGTTCTTCGGAGACGGTCTTAAACACAAAGAGTGACGGAGGAGCCGCGGCGTCCGGGACGACCGTTATTTCTTTTTTCTCATGAAGCTCTTTTGCGGCGACGGGACCGCGGTACTTGGGAGACGGGGCATACGCGGCGAGAAATTGGAGGATGGTCGACACGCCGATGTTGAGAGACGCTGCCGAACAGAGGATGGGGAAGATCTTCCGATTGTTGAATGCGATGCGGAGTCCCTCTTCCATTTCCGAATCTTTGAGCGTCCCCTCCTCGAAGAATCGGTTCATGAGCGCCTCGTCCGTCTCGGCGATCTTCTCGATGAGTTCCTCGTGAAGTGTCTCGGCCCGCGGCCGGACGTCTCCTGGAATTTCGCTTTCGCTCACCTTGCCCGAACCATCGCGCGCAAACTTCAGCAGCTTCAAGCGGAGGACATCAACGACCGTATCGAACGGCAGGCCGGCGTTGAGCGGAAACTGGACGATAGTCGCGTCGTTGCCGAATCGATCCTTGGCCATGGCGACGACCGAATCGAAATCGGCGTTTTCATTGTCGAGCTTGTTGACAACCAGCGCGACAGGAATCTGGAGAGACTTTGCGTAATTCCAAACGATCTCGCTTCCAACCTCGACGCCTTCAACACCCTTCAGCAGGAGAAGAGCGGTGTCGCAGACCCGGAGGGAACTGAGCACGTCGCCGGTAAAATCCGAGTAGCCGGGGGTGTCGAGAAAATTGCATTTTGTTCCCTGCCAATCCAGTTGAAGAAGGGAGACGTTGATGGATATTTTTCGCTCGATTTCGTCCGGATGGTAATCC
Organism: Bacteroidota bacterium; assembly: GCA_035499415.1. GTDB lineage: Bacteria > Bacteroidota > Ignavibacteria > UBA10030 > UBA10030 > DATJYV01. The sequence continues at coordinate 12,759 of DATJYV010000092.1, read as the reverse complement.
GAGACCGTGGTACCCTCCTCGATTCGGCCTGAGCGGTTCGTGACTCCTGCAGTAAAAAGCATCTGCTCGGCAAGGATGGTCTTGCCCGCGCCCCCATGGCCGATGAGGGCGATATTTCTGATTTTTTCTACGGGGTATTCCCTGGTGGCGTGATTCAACGTGGTATCTCCTCCGTGAGGAGTATTTCAGGAACCCGGGTGACGCGGACTTTCCGGACCGGGTGTGAGGCCCGTCCCGCATATGCGGGAGGGGTCGTTAGTTGGATTGTTCTGCGGCGCGGCCTGCGAAGAACGAAGCGACGCGGCCGACCAGATTGCCAAAGATCGACGTGAGCCGGATTATCGGCTCCTCGATCCTGTGCTCGACCCGTTCTTCAAAACGGAGAACGTTCTCGGCGATAAGACGGAGCGCTTCGAGCGAGGACTTGAAAATATTCACCTGCTCGTCCACTTTGGTGGTGATCGACTTCATCTTCTCCGCAACGCTGTTGATATTTTCCAGGACCGGCACCAGGTTCCGGTTCAGCTCGGCAAAATCCTTCTGGAGCATCTCGAGCATGCCGTTGAGACGGACGAGGACGACGATCAAGTACGCGCAGAGCGCCGAGGCGCTCAGCAGCGCCACCACCTCCGCAATTCTCAGGAAATTATCCACATTCGTATCCTTCCGTAGTTGGTGACAGACCGGGCTTCGGCGACATGCGCCGACCGTCTAGGACGACTTTTGCGGGTCTCCGCCGACACGCTTCCTTGCATCGGACAATATTTTTTCCGCCTCACCCATGATTGTGTCGGCATGCCGGCGGGCGTCGCTGACGAGCGTATCCGACTTCACCCGCGAATCGTTGATAATCTCTGTGGCCTTCGACCGGGCCCTCTTTACATACGTCTGCGCGTCGTCTGCCAGGCCTTCCGCCTTCGACTTCAATTCGGACCGGAATTCGTGTCCTGCCTTGGGGGCGAACAGGAGCGCTAACACTCCTCCCACAATACTTCCGGCAACGAAACCGATAATTAACCCTTTTGACATCCCATCTTCATCTTGCGCCATGGATTCCTCCGGTGTGACTGGATCGTTCTTCAAAGTAGAAAATAACTGAAAAAGAAACAAACATGTGAAAGGATGCGCGCTGTTCGTACCGATTTCCTGTGTCCGGATGAGCGGTCAAAAAGAAGATGATAAACCCGTCGGCCGGACGGAGACCATCCGGCGCGACGGGGTCGAGGCGTTAACGCAACTTCTTCTTGTGGCGCATCTTCCGCAGGCGCTTCTTGCGCTTGTGCGTCGCCATTTTGTGCCGCTTTCTTTTTTTTCCGCTGGGCACGGCGCTTCCTCCTTTCGGCTAGTTGGTTTGAAGATCCCGTTGATTGTGTTGGGCCAGCAATTGTTGCGCCCGGCGCCCGATATCGCTATTCGGCGATAGCGCAACGGTCTTTCGGAACCAGTCCGCGGACTCCGCGACTTTTCCTTCGAGCAAGTTCACGATGCCGAGGTTGTAATGAGCGTAGAGGTGGTTCGGGTCGTACACAAGCGCCTGCTTCATCTCCCGCTCCGCACGGTCAAGATCCCCGAGCTCTTTATAGCAGATCGCCATGTCGACACGGGCGTTCGGATCCTCGGGTTTCTTCGCGAGATACTTCTTGTAATACACCACCGCCTTGTCGAAGAAACGATTATCGTTCAGGAAATTGGCCAGTTGCAGAACCCCGTTCAAGTCGTTCGGGTTTGCGGCCACCTGACTTTCCATTTCCTGCGCTTGTTTCAGCGCGTCCATGTTCGCTGTCGGTTGGCTCTGCGATTCCAGGGGCGGTGCCGGCGTTTCGACCACGGGCGACGGCTTTCGCAGTTCCACGACGGCAATTCCGCCGGCGAGGACGACGGCAAATCCGGCCACGATCCTCCAGGGGGGAATCGCGGGCAGGTCAACGGCCGCCTTTTTCTTCGCAGGCCGTCTTGAATCTTCCCTCGCTCCACCCGCCGATTTTGGATTCCCGAGGTTCGCGCCGCACGATTCGCAGAACTCCGCCCCCGATTGATTTACAGATCCGCAACTTTTGCAAACGACGGTTTCTCCGAGGCCAGCGGCGTCACGACCCCCGCCGGAACCCCCCTCGTTCTCCCAATCGACCGGACGCCCGCAGGAGGAGCAAAACTTGTCCGCATACCGAATGCTCGCTCCGCAGTTCCCGCATGTGATTCCGGGTTTCATACGTCAGACGCTGGAACCCTTCTTCAGATTTTCGTCTACGATGTGCTTCAGCTCCTTCGATACTTTGAAGATCGGAACGAAATGTTCATCGACCATCACCTGGTCCCCCGTTCTCGGATTTCTGGCCATGCGACCTTTCCGCTTCTTTACCTTGAAGCTCCCAAACCCGCGGATCTCAATGTTCTTCCCCTCTTTCATCGAATTGATCACGGTTTGAATGAAGCCGTCGACGACGGCCTCCGTTTCGACCTTCGTCAAGCCGGTCGCCGAAGCGATGACGTCCACGATATCGGCCTTGGTCACATTGCCTCCGCTGGTGGTTATTGATAAGGAGAAGTCAGCTTATACTGAAGGACCGATTGGTCCGTCAACTCATTCTTCATTTTCGATATTTCCGAGGCAGGGTCGCCGAAGAGACGCTCAAAGACGGAGTGCCCTTTGTGCTCCTGCACAACCTTCGGCTCCCCCTTGATCCTGCCGAGCCTCGCCGCAATTTCGATCGCATCCTGCAGCGTCCCCAGCGTATCGACCAGACCAATTTCGAAGGCCTGGCGTCCGGTAAACACCCGGCCATCGGCATACTTCCTTACCTCGCTGACCTTCATCTTGCGTTCGGTCGCCACCACGTGGAGAAACTGGTCGTACACGTCGGTGATGAGTCCTTGGAAATAGCGCTTGTCTTCGTCCGTCATTTTCCTGAACGGCGAGCCGGAGTCTTTCAGTTTTCCCGACTTGATCGTCGTCTCGTCAATTCCCAGCTTGTCCATGAGCTGACGAAAGTGGACAATCTGAAAAATGACGCCGATACTGCCGGTCAGCGTTCCGGGATTGGCGACTATGGTTGTTGCCCCGCACGAAGCGTAGTACCCGCCGCTCGCGGCAATCGAGCCCATCGAAACAACGACCGGTTTTCCGCTCGAACGTGTTTTCCTGACTTCGTCGTAAATTTCCTGGCTTGCCGCCACATCGCCGCCCGGAGTCTCGACTCGAAAAACGATCGCCCGGATCGCGTTATTTTCTCTGTACTTTTTGAACTGGCGGACGATGTCTTCAGAGGCATAGATCGGCTCTTTGAGCTCGACCAGGGCAATTCGCTGCCCGGTGGTTACCGTCGATTCATCTTCGGGCTCAGCGACGATCCACGATACGACTGTGAGGACGCAGAGTCCGAAGAACACAAGGAATGCCGCGAGAATGCCGAGAATCCACTTCGATGTCTTTGACATGCGTCCCGAAGGGGGGTTGTAAGTTGTTGAAATACCTAAGATTATAAGAAAATGCCATCGGAAAGTCAACGCTCACGGATGATCGCACTTTCACAGGGGAACCGTGCACGTGGACGATGAGGCGTGGAATAACTGGGTGGAACGGAGGGGGGCGTGCCTTTATGAGTGGAAGGAGAGAAAGCGCTCAGCGTCTATTGCAGCCATGCAACCGCTTCCCGCCGCGCTGACCGCCTGCCGGTATGTCGGGTCAGCGACATCCCCTGCCGCAAACACGCCGGAAACGTTTGTTGCGGTACTTCGGGGTTTCGTCACAAGGTATCCGACTTCATCCATTTCCAACTTGCCCCGAAAAAGGTCGGTATTCGGCTTGTGGCCGATTGCAAGGAATAATCCATCACAGGGATAGTCCGTGCGCTTCCCCGATTTCACATCTTTGAGAATCACTCCCTCCAGTTTCTTATGACCGTTTTCCGTCGTGCCCCGAACTTCGTCCACAACGGAGTCCCAGATAAAATCGATCTTCGGATTTTTTGTCGCACGTTCCTGCATGACCTTTGACGCACGCAGTTCGTGTCGACGATGGACGACCGTGACCCGTGCCGCATGCTTGGTGAGATACGTCGCCTCCTCCATCGCGGTGTCCCCGCCCCCGACGACGAGTACATGCTGGTTTTTGAAGAAGAATCCGTCGCAGGTTGCGCAAGCCGAGACGCCGTAGCCCATATACTCCGATTCCGTCGGAAGGCCGAGAAGTTTTGCCGATGCGCCGGTTGCGATGATCACCGTCTCCGCGCGGTACGGTTCTCCGTCGGCGACGACCGTGAACGGGCGTTTCGAGAAGTCGACCTCTTCCACGATTTTGAATTGACAGTCGGCACCGAATCGAATGGCTTGCTTCCGGAAAAGGTCCATCATTTCAGGTCCGAGCAAACCGTCCGGGAATCCCGGATAGTTCTCCACATCCGTCGTGATCGTCAGTTGGCCTCCGGGCTGCTGGCCTTCAAACACCAGGGGCTGAAGATTGGCACGGGCCGCATAAAGCGCCGCCGTGAGGCCTGCCGGTCCCGAGCCGATGATGATGACTTTTTCATGCTTATCCGGCTGCATAGCTACCGTGCCTTTCTGTTCCTATTTTTTTCCCCCGCTCGTGTGCGTCCAGGCCGTTCGCCCGTCGATCCGTCGGAGGACATCACCGCCCGCACATTCCTCATCATTCCGGTCCACTTTGTCCGCTTCATCGGGCTCTTCCGGTACATGCGGGTGAATGATTCCTGGTCCATTCCCGACAATTCCTGGAGGGATGGATTGCGATTGACGCTGCGAGGCTGAAATGCCGTTTCTTCGCTCGGCGTCTCGAAGCGATTCCAGGGACAGACGTCCTGGCAAATATCGCAACCGTAAACCCAATTGTGAAACTTGCCGGCGAGCTCGTCCGGAATCGGTCCCTTGTGCTCGATCGTGAGATACGAGATGCACCTGGTCGCGTCGAGAACGTATTCCTGCGTCAACGCGCCCGTGGGACAGGCATCGAGACAGGCACGGCACGAACCGCAAAAATCCGCCATCGGGCTGTCGGGCTCGAGTTCCTGGTCGAGGATGATCTCGCCGAGGAAAACCCAGGAGCCGAATTCCTTCGTGATGAGATTCGTGTGCTTCCCCATCCACCCGATGCCGGCGCGTTGAGCCACTGCCTTCTCCAGCACGGGGCCTGTGTCGACGTAGAGCTTCGCGTTCGCGTCCGGGATCTCGGCCCCGATGAATGCAACCAGCTGTTGCAGGCGCCGCGTGAGCACTTCATGATAATCGTCTCCCCACGCGTATCGCGATATCCGCGCCGTCTCGGGGTCGTCGCGATGTTGATGGGGGGTAAAATAATTCATCGCCACCGAGACGACGGACCGGGCCCCGGGAAGAATTTTTTTGGGGTCGATCCTTCGGTCGCGATTCCGCTCCATCCAATCCATCGTTCCGTGATACCCGCGGTTAAGCCACTCGGTCAAACGCATTCCCTCTTCGGTAAGTTCCTGAGCGGCAGTAATGCCGACCTTCGAAAAACCGAGTTGCAGCGCGCGTGTCTTGATTTTTTGCGAGAGCGACTCCACCGTCATTGTCAGAAGAGCAGCGAGAACGATTTTCCCCAGTTCGGTTTTTCCACCCAAACGTCGTCGCCCCGAACGACAACCCGCAGCACCGTGAGTCTCCCGTCATTCCCGACGGAACTTCCGGTCCGGAGGTCAAATGTCCATCCGTGCATGGGACAGGTCAGACGACCCGCTTCCATCGTACCTTCATGGAGCATCGAGAAATGTTGATGCGGACAATTGTTGACGACGGCCCGGATTTCTCCATCCACCTTGAACAGGACGACATCCGTGCCGCCGACGATGACACGGATGCGGTCCCGGCTTCCGAAGTCGTGGAGAGCCGACACCTTTTCAAATTGGTCGATGTCCCGTTCGGTCATGCCGGTCTCAAAGCTTGACCGTGGAGTCAACCGCAAACCCCTTCCCGGTCGGCTTCAGCTTGACGGCTTCCGTGAGGGGGTCGTGCTCAAGAAACAGGATCCACCCCTCCTCGAATGCCCGGGGCAGGATGCGTTTTTTCTCTTCGAGCGTAACAAGAGGCCGGATGTCATAACCCATGATGTACGGGTAGGGAATGTGCGAGACCGTCGGGATGAGGTCGCACGAAAACAACATCGTCGTTTTGCCGTCCGAGATCCTGGGTAATTGCTGTGCTTGCGTGTGTCCGTTGCAGACGACGAGGTCGATGCCGGGGAAGATTTCGAACTCCCCGTCGACAAATTCGAGGACGCCGTGCTCTTTCAGAGGGATGAAGTCATCAACCATGAAACTCCCCCTGTCCTTCTCGGTCGGCTGCTGCGCGTGATCCCAGTGACTTTTCTGGACGTAGTACTTCGCGTTGGGGAACGTTGGTACGACCCTGCCGTCGACGCGCATCGTGGAGCCCCCGGCGTGGTCAAAGTGAAGGTGCGTAAGGATGACGTCGGTGACCATCCCGGGATCTACTCCGGCCTTCTTCAGAGAAGAAACGAGGTCGCTCTCATGCGTCCGGAGATTGTAGATGTCCTTGAGTTTATCGTTCCACTTCGACCCATTGCCATCGTCCACGAGAATCGTTTTTCCGTTTCCGCGGATCAGCCAGCAGCGGGCGGCAAGGTCGATGCGCTGGCGGGCATCCGGGGGGTTGGTCTTGCTCCAAAACACCCAGGGGACGACACCGAACATCGCCCCGCCGTCGAGGGCGAATCGACCGGTTTCAATCGAACAAACGTCGTATGGGCCAATCTTCATAAAAAAAAAGTCGGTCTATCCAACGGATAAACCGACTGAATGTACGGAAAAGTGAGGTTATTTGCGGAAATGCGATGTCGCGGCGGTGAGCTCGGCGAACGTCCGGTCCGGGTGCAGGGCTTTGGCCCTTTCGTACAGAACTTCTTCCGTTTCGACGCGATTCGGGTCGGGAACGCAGCAGTCTACGGGACAGACGGCTGCGCATTGTTCCTGGTCAAAATGTCCGACACACTCCGTGCATTTTTCCGGTACGATATAGTAGAAATCATTGGAGAGCGCGTCGTTCATCGCGCCGTTCAGCTCCCACTGAACACCGCCGGCATAGATTGCCGTATTCGGACACTCGGGCTCACATGCGCCGCAATTGATGCACTCTTCGGTAATCATCGTTGCCATTTCAGCTTCTCCTTTATCGAGATGGTGCGAGTGATTTTATTCTATTGCCATCGATTGAATCCGCGGGAATGGACTACGTTCCCAGTTGCCGGAAGAAGACTTGAGCCCGTTCTGCACTTCGAGCAGATATTCGCGGGCATCGCGGAGGAGGCCGGATAATTGCACGGAAGCGTGAAGCGGTCCGTACACCTCGAGCTTTGCGATCGCCTTGGATAACTGACTCTCCGCCCCGCGCAGATTCCGGCATTGCGCGTGGTAGAATCCTGCCGAAAGCTGAATCAACCCCTGGAGAAATGTCCTGTCGGTCTCCCGGTACTCGTGCCAGAGGTCCTCGAGCACTTCATGCTCCTCGAAGAAGCGGCCCGCATTGAACTCCGATATTCCTGTCCAAAATCTCCCATCCATTCGATAACGAGTATAATTATTAATGCCTAGAATATCAAGAACCGGGTAGTGTCCTCAATTCAGCGGGCTCAACGTATTAAGGAAGCGTCATGCTGAACTCGTTTCAGCATCTGACGTTCACAGACCCCGAACCAAGTTCGGGGTGACGGTTGCTTGGAAATAGGACACTACCAAGAACCGGCAGATTGGAATCTGAAGTCGTCCCGCATTCAGAGATATCTGTGTTCGACGATATTGCTTCCCTCATACCGATACAATAACGGAACGCCCGTGGGGATATTGAGTTCGACGACCTGTTCGCGGGAAAGGTTGTCGAGCTTCATCACAATCGAGCGCAAGCTGTTTCCGTGTGCGGCGACGATGACATTCTTTCCGGCGACGACGTCGGGTAGAATCTTCGAATCGAAGTACGGCAGGGTTCGCGCCGCGGTGTCTTTGAGACTTTCGCTGATGCCGTCGGGATTGAGTTTCGTTTTTTCTTTTGGAGGCGGAACGTCGTAACTGCGCCTCCAGATCTTGAGCTGTTGCTCGCCGTACTGCTTCCCGATATCCGCTTTGTTCAGACCTTGAAGGGCTCCGTAGTGACGCTCATTGAGCGCCTGGTCGCGCTCCACGGGAAGGTTTTGCTGTTTGATGATTTCAAGCACGATGTCGAGAGTTTTGATGGCGCGCTGAAGGACTGACGTATAGCCCTTCTGGAATTTGTATGCTTTCAACTTTTCACCGGCTTCACGGGCCTCCTGCTCCCCTTTCGAAGAGAGCGGGATGTCAACCCAGCCGGTAAAACGGTTTTCCAGATTCCACTGCGATTCGCCATGACGGAGGAGCATAAGAATAGACATGGAAGAGGCGTAGGTTTTTTAGATAAAGGATTAAGGAATAAGGCTACCGGATGTTGAAGTACCTCGCTTCCGGATGGTGCACAATGATGGCGCTCGTGGACTGCTCCGGGTCCAACTGATATTCTTCCGAGAGGGTGACATCGATTCGCCCGGGATCGAGAAGGTCGAACAGCTTGGCCTGGTCTTCCAGGCTTGGGCACGCCGGATAGCCGAAACTGTAGCGCGCTCCCCGATAACCCTGGCTGAAGAGCCGCCTTATTTCGGGCGCGTCCTTTTGTGCGATGTCCAGCTCCTCCCGGATTCGTTTGTGCCAGAGCTCCGCGAGCGCTTCTGCGGATTCGACGCTCAACCCGTGGAAATAAAGGTAGTCCTTATATTGATTCGATTCAAACAACTTTTTGGAATAAACGGACGCCTTCCGTCCAACCGTCACCAGGTGGAATGCGACGACGTCGACTTTCCCGGAATTGACAGATGCGAAGAAATCGGAAAGACACAAATGCCGGTCTCCCGATTGTCGGGGGAATGTGAAGCGCGTCCGCTCCCGCAGGTCGTGGAGGTCGGGACTCGCAATTTTTCGCATCCCATTCCTGGGAATCGGCGCATCAAAGACGATGAGGGAATCGCCCTCCGATTGACATGGAAAATATCCGTATACGACCGACGGCTCCAGGAGGCGCTCCCGCATGACCTGCTCTTTGAGTGCAGCATATTCGGGGAGGACCTTCTCATCGAGCAGTCGCCGGTAGTCCTTTTCGTCCATCTTCCCTTTCACGACGCGCCACTGGCCCCTGATCAATGCAACGTCGTTCACATACGGGAAGAGCTCGTTTAGCGGAATGTCGCGGACGACACGAGACCCCCAAAACGGCGGACTCGGGATCTCGACGTCCGTCGAGACGGCGGACCGGATCGACGCTCGCTGCGCCTCTACCGTCTGTTCACGCTTGGCCGGCCCGTCTGCTGCACCCATCGCAATTTTCGCTTCGGCTCCCGTCAGGACAATCTCCTCTTCGTCGGAGATCCTTGTTTCGCTCACCTGGTCGAGCCGCCCTTCGGCGACCCGTTCCATGAACCGGAGTCCGTCAAACGCGTCGTTCGCATACGTGACGCTCCCGCCATAAGATTTGCGAAGGTCGTTCTCGACATACCGTCGAGTCAACGCCGCGCCCCCCAGGACGACGGGAATCCGGAGATTCCGTTCGTTCATGACTTCGAGGTTTTCCTTCATCACGAGCGTCGACTTCACGAGAAGTCCGCTCATCCCAATCGCGTCCGCACGGTGCTCGTCGGCCGCTTTGAGCATGTTCTCCAGCGGACACTTGATGCCGAGGTTGACGACCTTGTATCCGTTGTTGGTGAGGATGATGTCGACCAGATTTTTTCCGATATCATGCACATCCCCCTTGACGGTCGCGATCACCATCGTGCCTTTCTGACTTCCCTCTTTCTTCTCCATGAACGGTTCGAGGTATGCGACGGCCGACTTCATCACTTCGGCGGATTGAAGGACGAACGGGAGTTGCATCTGGCCCGAACCGAAGAGGTCGCCGACGACCTTCATGCCGTCGAGCAAAATCGTATTGATGATGTCGAGCGGTTTGTACGATTTCAACCCTTCGTCCAGATCGGCATGGAGGCCCACTTTGTTGCCGTCGACAATTCGATTCTTCAGCCGGACTTCCACTTTCTCGGTTGCGTCGGTTTTCCGGACCGTTGTCTTCTTGGCACCCGAATAGTACTCCATCAGCGCCGTGAGAGGGTCGAACGTCACCTTCCGGGAATCCCCCGTTCCTTCGATCTTCCGTTCGTCAAAGATGAGCCGGCGGCAGAGCTCCCGCGCCTGGTCGTCGATCTTGAAGAGCGGGAGGATTTTCGATGCGTGGACGATGGCCATGTCGAGGCCGGCTTCGACTGCGTAATGGAGAAAAACGCTGTTGAGCGCTGCCCGGGCGGCGGGGTTGATGCCGAACGATATGTTGCTCACACCCAGAATCGTGTGAACCTGAGGAAACTCCTTCTTGATAAGCCGGATTGCGTCGATAGTTTCGATTCCGGCCCGGCGGAATTCTTCGTCTCCCGACCCGAGAGTGAACGTGAGCGAATCGAAGATCAGGTCATGCGGTTTCATACCGAACTTTCCCACTGCGAGAGCATAGATTCGTTTTGCTACATCGAGCTTGGCCGCCGCAGTTTTGGCCATTCCCTTCTCGTCAATCGTCAGGGCGATGACCGCGGCGCCGTATTTCCTGCAGAGCGGGACGACTTTGTTGATGCGTTCTTCTCCGTCTTCCATGTTGATCGAATTGACCACCGCTTTCCCCGCAATACGCTGGAGCGCCTCCTCGATCACGGGAGCTTCCGTCGAGTCGATGACGAGAGGAACCGTAACCTGTTTGTTCAGCCGCGGGATGAGCTCCCTCATGTCGGCCGATTCGTTGCGTCCCACATATGCGACGCAAACATCGATCATGTGCGCTTGCTCCTTCGCCTGCTCGCGTCCCATCGCCACGAGGCCTTCCCAGTCCTCCCTCGCAAGTAGATCCCGGAAGAGTTTGCTTCCGTTCGCGTTCGTCCGCTCGCCGACAAGGACAGGCGGGTTATCGATGCGGAAGGGGGCCGCCTGGTAGAGACTCGAAGCGGACGGAACAAAATCGAATTTCCTCCGCACAGGAGCGAGGTTGCCCACGGCATCGACGAGCTGGCGGATGTGCTCCTTCGTCGTTCCGCAGCAGCCGCCGACGATGTTGACACCAAGGTCTTGTACAAAATGCGAGAGATAGCGGACCAACTCTTCGGGGGAGAGAGAATAATGGGCGTGTCCGCCGACGTTCTCCGGGAGGCCGGCGTTGGGCATGACGAAAACCGGTTTTGGCGAGCTGTCACACAGCGTGCGGACATGCTCGGACATTTCTTTCGGCCCAGTGGCGCAGTTCATGCCGATCACGTCGACGTCATACGGCTCGAGCGACGTCAGTGCGGCGGAGATCTCGGTCCCCAACAGCATCGTCCCCATGGTCTCGACCGTGACGGAAACTATGACGGGAATTTTTTTCCGCATCTCCTCAAAGCATCGGAAGACGGCAAAGAGGGCGGCCTTCGATTGGAGAATGTCCTGGCACGTTTCGACGATCAGAAGGTCGACGCCCCCTTCCACAAGGCCGCGGACCTGCCGATGGTACGAATCGGCCATGTCGCGGAAGGAGATGTGTCCGAGGGACGGGAGTTTCGTCGTGGGGCCCATCGAGCCGGCGACAAATCGGGGATGGCCGTTGCCCGAAAAATCCAGAGCCATTCTCTTCGCAATCTGCGCCGCTTTCCGATTCAGTTCTTCAGCTCTCTCCTCAAGTCCGTACTCTGCCAGCACGATCCCTGTTGCGCCAAACGTGTTCGTCTCGATCACGTCACAGCCGGCCTCAAGATAATCGCGATGGACATTCTCGACGGCGGAGGGTTTGGTCACGACGAGATATTCATTACATCCGGCGAGCTGCTCCCCTCCGAAATCGTCGGGCGTCAGGTTCTGGCCCTGCAAGTGCGTGCCGGTGGCGCCGTCAAAGACGATGATTTTCTGAGCGAGCGTTGAAATGAAGGATGTCATGGTTAAGTTTCGAGTGAACAGTTCCGAGTTACGAAAAGAATCGTAACATCAAATATCAATTTCTGGGAGCTTCTCATTTTGTGTCAGCGGAGGTTCTAGCTGTTGTCAACAATCTTCCGCCTTATCGAGTAGAGCATCTTGCGAACTTCTACAGTTTCCGCAAGAAGTGATTGGTGGAGCGCGGCCGACAAAAAACCAAGATCTGCTGATAGAGTGAGGAAATATTCCACTTCATTAGCAGAACCGAGTCCCATCGAAACAAATCTTGCAAAGTCTGCATTCGTACCTCTGCCGCATCCTTCGGCAATATTCGCGGCAATAGAAGTTGATGCTCGACGAATCTGAGATGTGATACCGAAGACCTCTTCGCGCGGGAACCGGGCTGTTGACTGATAGATGTGTATGACAAGATTATGAGCCTTTTGCCACACCTTCAGTTTTCTGTAATCCTGCATATCTCCCCCTTGATGCTGATTTGCGTGTTTGCTCAAAACTCGCAACTCGAAACTGAATACCCCCCCAACAAAAAACCCCGACTCGCGTCAGGGCAATGGAAATTCAAATTGGCCGACGCTTTAGCCTCTTGGTATCGTGGCGGGCAAGCTGTCGTTCAAGACGCCACATTTCAATTTAAGAAATGATGGAGCGAAAGGCAAATCGGGAAGAATTGGAGTAGTGTCCTCAATTCAGCGGGCTCCAACGTATTAAGGAAGCGTCATGCTGAACTCGTTTCAGCATCTGACGTTCACAGACCCCGAACCTCAGC
>DATJYV010000091.1:0-14063 GCA_035499415.1 Bacteroidota bacterium | reverse complement strand
TAGATTCGCGCTCCCCGCGGAGAGCGTAACCCCGGTCGCGATCGTGACGTTGTGAACGCGCGCGGTTCCTGCAATGGTGTTTGTAATCGCTCCGGTGACTGTCAGATTCCCATTGATGGTAAGAGTGGATGCTGCGGCATTGCCGTACGTGAGGGAAGCGATGGTCGTGGGAGTCGTAATCGTCGGCTGGTTTGTGATCGCACCCGTGCCCAGCTCGACGGAGTCAGCGCTGCCGGGGGGAGTGCTCGGCGAACCGGAAATGACGGTCCAGTTCGTCGCCGTTCCCCACGCCGTGCTCGTTGTGCCGACCCATCGAACGGTGCCCTGACCGAGCGCCATCGACGTGGCAAACAGCAAGCCCACGAGGATCTTGTTCAAGAGGCGTCGAGACGTCAGTATGGAAGTTGCGTTGACCATTAATGAGAGATGTGACCGATCCAATCGGTTCGCAATTCGAATAATCTCAAGAAAATAAATTCTGACAATCGCAGTCCGTCAAAGAGTCCTTCAGAGAATCCTCACTCCGCGGAACTTTTTCACACTCGTTGCGCTGCCGGCAGACAATCTACGCCGCATACGAGGTTGCCATTCGGTCGGAGAGCAATCCTCCAATCAACGCAAGAATGTCTCTCTTCAGCGTCCACTTGGAAACATACCCGTCTACGCTGTTGCGCGCCGCCATTGTTCGATACACGTCGCCTTCATTGGCCGAAACGATGTAGACTTTCATTTCCGGGCAGCGGTGTTTGATCGCTCGCGACGCATCGAATCCATTCTGTCTCGGCATGTTGATATCCATCAGGATCAAGTCTGGATGCAAACGCTCGACCTGTTGAACGACATCTTCCCCGTCGAACGCTTCGCCGACGACTTCGACGCCTTCCTGTGCGCGGAGATACTCCGCGAGCGTGCGCCGGAACAACTCGTGGTCGTCCGCCACGAGGACTTTAATTGGTTTCATGCGCTTTCTCCTGAAAGAGGTGTATGGTTATCGATGCGTGCTCTGTTTCTTCTTCACGTTCCAGAAATCGTCGGAGGAGGATGCCGGGCCAAACGTTGCGTCGAGACTCGGCTTGAGAGATGATTTGAGAAAAAAGCCGTCTGCTTTCGCCTTTCGTGCCTGCGTGCGATACATCGGATTGTCGTACATCGTTGCCAGCAGAACCTTCGTCTGCGGCCAGCGCTCCTTGATGATGCGCGTTGCCTCCAGGCCGCCGGTGTTCGGCATGGCGATGTCCATCAACACGACATCGGGCGCAAGTTTTTCAACCTGCTTGACGGCTTCATCACCGTCCTTCGCTTCTCCGACCACCGAGACATTGGGAAGCCGGTCGAGAAACTCATGAACGACTCTCCGAAAATCCCTGTGGTCGTCCGCTATGAGCACCCTAATCCGCTCCATAAGACCTCCTGACCTAACAGAAATGAATTGAATGGATTACACCCTTGGCGGGCTCGTTAGAAGATTACACAGCAGTAACGAGGAATGCCTCGGAAACCGGCCGTAATTCGAAAATTACGCCGTTTCCCGTAGGACTACGGGAGATTACGTAAGCAGACCTTTGATTTTGAGGAATTTTCTGGAGCCCGGAGCAGATGGGGCTGGGGGGAAGAGGCGCATCCGGAAGCGCTCCTCACACGGGGAAGTCAGACGGACTTTTTGGTCGCCTTGTTCTCGATTGCGAACTTGACGAGTTTTGCCGAATCGTGGATGTCGAGTTTTTGCATGATGTTTGTGCGGTGCGTGTCAACTGTACGGGGACTGATGAACAGACGGTCGGCAATTTGCTGGTTGTTGAGACCTTCGGCGATGTATGCGAGGATCTCCTGCTCGCGTCTGGTCAGCGGAACTTCGCTGTTGAGCGCTTCCCCCTCCCGGATTTCCGCCTTGCGGAGGTACCCCTCGACCATGATTTCGGAAACGCGGGGACTAAAGAACTTTTTTCCGTTCATGACCGCCCGCACGGCGGTCGCGAGGTCATCCTTCCCGCTGTTCTTCAGAATGTATCCCCCGGCTCCCGATTTCAGAATCTGATACACGTATTCCTCGTTGTCATGCATGGTCAGGACGAGGACCGCAACGGCGGGAAACTGCTTTCGGATGACCTTCGTGGCTTCGATGCCTGAGAGTTTCGGCATCGAGAGGTCGATGATGACGATATCCGGCTTGAGCTCCTTTGTCTTCCGTATCGCCTCTTCGCCGTCGCCCGCTTCACCGATGACGGAGAACTCCGGATACGATTCGAGAAGCTTCACCAGTCCGCTGCGCACAAGCGGATGGTCGTCTGCAAGCAGGATTCGGACGCGATTCATGATTTTACCTCCTCCGCCGTTTTCCGCAGCGGGAAGAACGCCTCAACCGTCGTCCCCTTGCCCGGCACCGAACTGATCGTCAATCGTCCGTTGAAGGACGCGGCCCGCTCGCGCATGCTGACAAGACCCATCCCCGGGGGTTTTTCGTGCCGCGGCGCGCCGGCGCGTTCAGGAATTCCTCTGCCGTTGTCCTCGACCGTCAGCAGGAGTCCTTCGCCGAGCCGCGCAAGCTGGACGTTGATCTCCGAGGCGGCCGCATGTTTCGCGGCATTATTCAGCGCTTCCTGCGCGATCCGGTAGAGTCCGATCTCGACCATGGGCTCGAGCCGGTCGCTGAAGTTCTGAACGTGGAATGAAATCGGAATACTCGTCTGGTGTGAAAATTGCTCGCAGAGGAGCTGAAGAGCGGGCGAGAGTCCGAAGTCATCGAGGACGCTGGGCATGAGGTTGTACGAGAGTTCGCGTGCCTCCTTCATGACGCTGTCGAGCAACCTCTTCATGTCGTCCACCCGTTTGCGTTCATCCTCTTCCGGCTTGAACGAGTCCTCAAGGATTTCCAGGTTGAACTTGATCGCCGTGAGCAACTGACCGAGGCCGTCGTGAATTTCGCGGGCGATGCGTCGGCGTTCGTCTTCCTGGGCCTTGACGCTCGCCCCGGAGAGCAATTCCAACTCATGTTCGCGCTCGACGAGGTGGTCGTACAACCGGGCGTTGGAGAGCGCGAGGGAGGACTTGTCCGCCAGGGACGTGAGGAGCCGAATCTCCCGCTCCTGAAACTCGCGCCGACGCCGGAATCCAACGACGAGGATTCCCTGCATGGAGTCCTCCACATGAAGTGGGAGTCCGACGAAGGACTTTATTTCTTCCTTCTGGATGATCGGAAATTCCTCGGGGGGGTACTCGAAAGTCCGGCGGAAATCGTTTACGATCAGGCGTTCGCGCTTCTTCAACATTTCCTGTTGAAACGGAGAGAGGGGCAGAGACTCTTGAATCCACGGATGGATGTTCCCCATCATCGCGCGCCAGCCGTACGTTTTCGTGTTGAGGTCGGTCATCATGACGGCGGCGAAATCTGCACGCGTCAGGAGCTTCGCATGTTCCGTGATCGCCGTAAGAATTTTCTGGAGGTCCACGATCGCGACGAGCTGCCGGTCAATCTTCGTCAGAGTCTCCTGCTCCCAGAGCCACAGCGCCTGTTCTTTCTCGAGGTTCTTGCGTTTGCTGATGTCGCGGAACGAGGTCTGGATCGCCGGCCGGCCGGCCCATGAAGTGGCGAGGGCGTTCATTTCAAGGTCGATGACCATTCCCTGCTGATTGAGTCCACGGACCTCGTGGCTCTGCAGCAGCTGCTCCCCCACCGTATGGCGCTCGGGACGGAGAAGGGTGAAGGGGCGGCTCCCCGGAGCGATCAGGTCGACGAATTTTACTTCGAGGATTTGTTCCATGCTCCTGTAGCCGAACAGGCGGACTGCGGCGGGGTTTGCATAGACCGGATGCTCATCCTGAAGAATGATGATGGCATCGAGCGATCGCTCCACGATCGTCCGGTACATCTCTCCATCGCCCGTCGTCCCTGCCATTCGTCAGAATTTTCGCTCGGTATGCATTCGCCGATCCACTGCCACAGCAAGAACCTCCGGCCCGTTGTTGTGCGCACATGCGGCGGGGGAGAGTCTCCGCGGCTTGTCCGCCCGACGTCTGCGTCAAAGCGATGCCGTGCGGGCGATTACTTGGCTACGAGTTTCGCGTAGCCCGCTGCATCCAGCAGCTGCTTCAGCTCGTCCGCATTCTCCATCTTCACCTTGACCATCCACCCGCGTTCGTAGGGCTCCTTATTGACGACTTCAGGACTGTCCTGGACCTCTTTGTTGACATCGACGACTTCTCCTGAAACCGGTGCAAAGAGGTCCGAAACGGCCTTTACCGCTTCCACCGTTCCGAACGCTTTTCCCTGTTCAAGCACCGCTCCAATCTTGGGGAGTTCGACGAAAACAATATCCCCCAATTCCCCCTGGGCATGGTCAGTGACTCCAATCCATCCGAAAGATCCTTCAACTCGTATCCACTCATGGTCCTTGGTGTATCGCAAATTCTCGGGGGCGTTCATGCGTTCCTCGTTTCCGTGCCGCTGGGCTTAGTGGTCGTTCTTAAAATCGAATGTATCAACAAAATGCGTGTCGAAGTTCCCTGCGCGGAACTTCTTGTCCTTCATCAACTTCTGATGGAACGGGATCGTTGTCTTGATCCCTTCGACCACAAACTCATCGAGAGCATGGGCCATCTTGGCGAGCGCCTCGTCGCGGGTCCGGCTCTTCACAATCAGTTTTGCCACGAGCGAATCGTAGTAGGGGGGAATTTCGTAACCGTCGTATGCGTGCGTGTCGACCCGGACACCGAAGCCGCCGGGAAAATGGTACGTATTGATTTTGCCCGGCGAGGGCCGAAAGTCGTGCATCGGGTCCTCCGCGTTGATCCGGCACTCGATCGCATGCCATTGCGGTTTTGGCCTGCCGTTCTTCAGCTTCGCGCCCGAAGCGACTTCGATCTGCAGCTTCACAAGGTCCAGTCCGTACACCTCCTCCGTCACGGGATGCTCAACCTGGATTCTGGTGTTCATTTCCATGAAATAAAAATTCTTGTCCTTGTCCAGCAGAAATTCAATCGTACCGGCTCCGAGGTAATCGACGCTCTTCGCCCCCTTGATCGCGGCCGCACCCATGGCCTCTCGAATTTCCTGGGTGAGCGCCGGCGAGGGAGATTCCTCCACGAGTTTTTGGTGACGACGCTGGATGCTGCAATCCCTCTCGCCGAAGTGAAGGACGGTGCCGTATTGGTCTCCCATCACCTGGATCTCGATGTGCCGCGGTTCCTCAAGAAATTTTTCGATGTACACGGACGAATTGCCGAAGGCCGTGTCGGCTTCATGACTCGCGGTCTTGAACGCGTTTTCCAGTTCCGCCGGATCGCGCACGATCCGCATGCCTCTGCCCCCGCCTCCTGCAGTCGCCTTGATGATGACCGGATATCCGATATCACCGGCAACGCTCTTTGCCTCCTTGACGTCGGGGATCACGCCGTCGCTTCCCGGAATGACGGGCACGCCCGCCTTGCGCATCGTCTCCTTCGCCAGCGCCTTGTCCCCCATTGCGAGGATAGCATCGGGCCGCGGGCCGATGAACGTCACCCCCGAGGTGCCGCAAATTTCGGCAAAGTTGGAATTTTCCGCAAGGAACCCGTAGCCCGGATGGATCGAATCCGCATTCGTCACTTCCGCCGCCGCGATGAGCCGTGGGATGTTGAGATAACTCTCCTTGCTTGCGGGAGGACCGATGCAGACCGCCTCATCCGCAAACTTCACATGGAGTGACAGGCGATCCGCTTCGGAGTACACGGCAACGGTGCGAACGCCGATCTCGCGCGCTGCGCGGATGATCCGCAAGGCGATCTCACCCCGGTTCGCTATCAGGATCTTTTTAAACAGGGAGTTCGACTCTCTTGTGCTTCATCGAAGCGCGGCCGGTTCTTTACTGCGTATCGACGAGGAAAAGGAGCTGGTTGTATTCCACGGGCTTTCCATTTTCCACAACGATCTTCACAACGCTTCCGCCCACATCCGACTCGATCTCGTTCATCAATTTCATTGCTTCCACGATGCACAGCACCTGGCCCTGGCTCACTTTCTGGCCTACTTCAACGTATGCCTCCGCATCCGGCGCGGGCGCCCGGTAGAAGGTCCCGACAATCGGCGAACGAATCTCGTGGTACTTCGGCTCCGCTTTGGCGGCCGGAGCGGACACCGCTTCCGAGGAGGGAGGCAATGGGGCGGGAGCCGACGCCTGGGGAGCGACGGAAAACGGCGCAGGAATTCCCGCATATGCGATCGGTGAATTCCTGTTTCTTGCAACGCGAACCTTCTTGCCCTCTTCTTCAATCTCCACTTCGTCGACGTCGCTGTTTTCAACGAGACGGATGATTTTTTTCAAGTATGAAAGGTCCATGAAGTCTCCGTCGATGGTTTCGCCCATGTGATGTGCGGGAGTGTCTGCAGTGAGCCGGCTAATCCCACCCGATTAGTTGGCCCTCTCCAAATATTTCCCCGATCGGGTATCGACTCTGATGGTATCCCCCTCGTTAATGAAGAGCGGAACGTTGATCGTCGCTCCGGTCTCAAGGGTCGCGGGCTTCTGCGCGTTCGTCGCCGTATCTCCCTTGACGCCCGGAATCGTCTTCACGACCTTGAGAGATACATTCATCGGCAGTTCCACGCCGACAATGTCGCTGCCGACAAGATGGAGCTGAACCGTCTCCCCTTCCTTCAGGAATTGCGATCCTTCTCCGAGCACTTTCTCATCGACCGGCATCTGTTCGTAGTTTTCCTTGTCCATGAACTGGAAGCTCGCTCCGTCGTGATACAGAAATTGGAATTCCTTCTGCTCAAGCCGCACTTCTTCGACTTCCTCGCCGGAGCGGAAACGAGTCTCGGTAATCCGCCCATTCCTGAGGTTCCGGAGCTTTGCCTGAACGAACGCCCTCAAATTGCCGGGGGTCCGATGGATATACTCCTCGATCCTGTGGAGCTCTCCATTGAATCGTATCACCATACCTATTCGAAAATCAGCCGTAGTTGCCATAAAAGATGCAAAAATCCTCTCATTTTGATCAAAAGTGAACCATTTTTTGCAAAAAATGGGGTGAAAAGATAACCATTCTAAAAGGTAATGTCAAGCAAAGAAGATGCCTAAATTGGAAGAAAAACGCAGGCCCGAGCAGGTTGGATGGGGAATAATGAAAAAGCCGGCTCGAAGGGAGCCGGCTTCCGGAGTTCAAATCGACGCCATTCAGACTCTACTCATACCACGAAAGAACCTCATAGGTGCCGGTCGACGGATACAAAGGGGGAGACGTAATCATCAGGCGCGGGTCATACATATAACTTTTCCCGAAACCGGAGACGATCGTCGTTCCGCTGAATGTCCCTACCGCACCTCTCTGGTACTGCTGAACGCCGCCATAGAGCCGGAGCGTCCCGGAGACGGGCCGCGTATCGTAGTTCTCCGCGCCGAGGCCGCCGGTACGTGCGAGGATAGATGCTTGAAGTGTGACGCCTTTTGAGGGATTATCGTTGTTCACGTTATCGCTGACAACGACGTTGTTGTCGACGCAGATACCCAGCATGTCCGTCGAATTGGGGTTCGTTTGGGGGTTCGTGTTGTAGGCGATTGAAGAATCGATATAGACCGTTCCTTTGCCTGAGCTCCCCAAAGCCCCCACGGTCATCTGGCCGGCGAGGATGCCTTTGAGGTGAAGGTTGCCGTTGTTCACGATCAACAGCCCGTTCCCAGAGATCGCGGACACGGTCGTCGTCGTTGCCGCTGCAGTCCACGACCCGACGCGGTAGACGACATTTCCGTTACCCTTGAACTCCAGGTAGATGTCCTGGTTGTTGAAATACTTTCCGCCCGATTGGGCAAGCGTCGAGAGCCCCGTGAAGTTGGTCGGGAGACTGATAGTGAGGCCGCTCTGAAAATCGCCGTTGAATACCGGATGCGAACCCGAAGCGGCGTTCAACCCTTTTTTCGCGGTGGCCCTCCCCATGAACACCGGATTGCCCGTCGTATTGAGTTTGTCCTCGGTGTGAAACGGACCGTACACCGTGTCCCCCGTGATCCACTGGATCGACCCCTCCACGTTGCTGAAATATGCGAACTTGGAGAACTTTGTCAGTCCCAGCACAATCGTATCCGGGTAAGTGATGCCGTTGTATGAGGCAGAGACCTCCATTCGAACGCGGTTTGAATCGAGCGTGGTAAAGGTGACATTGAATGTTCCTCCCTGAAAGGACATGTTGCTGTAGCCCGTCCGCCAGTTCGGCGTGAATGTGATCTCGCTCGATGCCATGTTCGCCGCACTGTTTGCCACCTGACGTGCGACCGTTTGATCGTAGAATACCGTGTAGTTCTGATATGCATTGATCGCAACCTTCGAGAGGTTGAAGCCCATCGACCCCAAGAGAAGGTTGAATCCCATCACCATGAAAATCGCGCCGCGTCCCATCGTTCGCTTCTCCTATCGATTCTTCAAGTTCTTCGTGACTAATCTGAGCTCTTTCCAAAACACGTCATACTGCGACGGGTCATTCATGTACTCCTGGGCGTAGGGCACAGCCGACTGGACCTGCACCGTGAGCTGCATGTAGTACACATTCGCCGGATTTGTGATCGGGAAATGGATGGTGTCGTCCAACGCATCCTTGAAAATGAAGTTGAATTGGGTGACGCCGAGATTCATCTGGAGCGCCGTGTTCGTGTTGACCTGACGGTAGAGGTAGCGGTCATACGGATTGGGCGTGGACGACAGCTCACTGGGAGGACCGACATAGTAGGTAATGCTGTCCAGGTGCCCGGCATTATTCACATCCGTCCAATAGCGCAGCCTCGAGGTGTCGGCAATGCGAACCGCCTGGGACGGGTCCGGAATTTTCGTCCAGTCCCTGCAGTAACCAATCCGCCGAAAATCCGTCTCCAGGAGCGAGATGAGCGTCGTGATGTTCATCTGCAGGATATAATTACCGTTATACACCGCGGTGTTCTCATTCGATTCTGCATTCAGCCGCATGCCCATGATCAGGAGAATGCCGCCGATGAAGAAGGATCCGATAATGTCGAGTAATGTCGTGGAGCCCATGCGCTCACCTGAAATTAAAATAGCTGAAGATATACGACATCTTCACGGTATCGGTCATCGCCGTAGACGTAATCTTCAAGTCCATCCGCTTATACCACGTGGGCGTGGTGACCTTCGTATCCGGGGCTGAATCGTTCACATAGTACACGCTGATCTTGACCGTGAACGAATCGACTCCCGCGACCTGCAATCCTTCGGTCAGATTGTTGTAGTCGTCGAAGTCGTCGAATTTAGTCGACGAAGCCGGAGTCGTGGTCTCGCCGGATTCCGGGCCAAGGGATGATGCAGCCGTGAGCGAACTTGTCGACGTGATGGCATTATTGACCGTCACCTCGTCGAAATTCATGCCTTGCGCTTCTTCAAGGATGGATGTTCCCAGCGAGATGGCATACACGCCGATCTCGGTCTGTCGAAGGATCGTGCCCTGATTCCCGAACATCCGGTCCACGGTGATGACCGTCGTGCCCAGCAGCACGAGCGCCCCTGCCGCAAGCATCATTTGACCAGTATTCATCGAAGCCGCCTCAAATTAACCTGGGATTCCTTCCGCGTCTCTTTAGTATGATACTCAAAATACGAGACACATGCCCTTCCGCGCGTGCGAGGAATCACGCCCTCCTGCCCCGCGAGCCACGGCTTGAATACGAGATGCTCCCATATAGATTTATCAAGTTTCATGCCCCGCTGCGCGTATTGACGCAAAGCACTTGTTTTGAGTGCCACCGGCATAACTCCAGTCATTTCAATGACTTCAGACGCCTTCAAAATAGAAGGAAATTGGAGTTCCGAAACCTGGCATGAAATTTCGACCGCCATCGGTAAGATTGAGACAATCGTTTTGAGACGATGACTCATGCAGGTTCATCTTCCAAGTTACGTCTTTGTTCCAATCGGCTGTCCTAAAAGTGGGAAGTAACTTCCTGCTCATACGAGAAACGACGAGCGATTCGGTAGTTCTTATCTGTCCCTGTCACTCTCCGCTCTGCAATTCAAGCTCGCATCCGAGAAGAATCTGCCGGCAACCGAATGGTGAAACTCACTTGCCCGGACAGGAAGGTTTCTGCTGTGTGATGTTCATACGATTTCGACCCGCACACAGTCGCACCTCTCCGCATACCGGCCGTCCGGTCTCACCCCGTGCATTGGCATTTGATGACCGATATCGGCGCGCTTTCATGTTGCTTTGATTCGTCGTATATTTGTCGTCCGAGTTTTTGCACCTCGCGGATATTACCAAATTCGCACCGGAGTCGTCCTTCATGCCGAAGAACCTCGAGAAGATCCACTACCACAAAAACATTCTCACGACGCTCGGCCACACCCCTCTCGTCCGGCTGAACAAGATCACGAAAAATGTCAAGCCGATGATCTTTGCAAAGGTTGAGTATTTTAATCCGGGCGGCTCGGTCAAGGACAGGATCGGGGTGGAGATCATCGAAGATGCGGAGCGCAACGGGCATCTGCGTCCCGGGGGGACGATCGTTGAAGCCACGTCGGGGAATACCGGACTTGGACTCGCGATCGCCGCAGCGGTCAAGGGTTACAAATGCATCTTCACGATGCCCGACAAGATGAGCATCGAGAAGATCCGCGTACTCCGCGCATTCGGGGCGGAAGTCATCGTGACACCCACGGCGGTGCCGCATGAGTCGCCCGAGAGCTACACGGAGGTTGCAAAGCGGATTGTGCGGGAAAGGCCAAACTCGATCCTTGCCAATCAATACTACAACCCCAAAAACCCGGAGACGCACTACAAGACCACGGGGCCGGAAATTTGGGAGCAGACGGGAGGCCAGGTGGATTATTTCGTCTGCGGAATCGGCACCGGCGGAACGATCAGCGGGGCGGGCAAGTATCTCAAGGAGCAGAACCCGCGGGTGAAGGTGGTCGGTATCGACCCCACGGGCTCGATTCTCCGCGAGTACTTTTACACAAAGAAGTTTTCGCCGACCTTCAAGACGTATAAAGTGGAAGGAATCGGACAGGATTTTCTCCCGGGCGTCCTGCAGTTCCAATTCATCGACGAGGTTGTGGAAGTGACAGACAAGGAGTCGTTCGAGTTGGCGCGCCGGTTGACACGCGAAGAAGGAATCTTCGTCGGTGGATCGGCGGGGACGGCGATGGCCGGGGCGCTGAAGGTCGCCGAGCGACTGTCGGCTGACGATGTGATGGTCGTCCTGCTGCCGGATACGGGAGAACGATACCTGAGCAAGATCTACAACGACGACTGGATGCGCGAGAACCGCTTCCTCGTCCCCGAACGCATCACCTTGCGTTATATTCTTGAGAGCAAGAAGGAAGTCCCGCAACTCATTTCAACCGACCCCGTCACTACCGTCCGCAAAGCTCTCGACCTGATCGCTTCCCACAATATTTCTCAGCTTCCCGTCATCGACAAAGGGCAATCGGTCGGAAGCATCGAGGAGAGCGACCTCATGGGGGCAGTGTTGGGCAATCCGGCCCTCTTCGATGCACCGGTCAGTACTCTGATGAAATCGTCCTTTCCAGCCGTGCATATCGATGAACAAATCGGGGCCGCCATTGCCCATCTGTCGAAACGACATCCGGCGGTATTGGTGGAAGATGAGAAAAAGATCGTCGGTATCGTCACGCGATTCGATGTCATCGAGTACATGGCGAGGTGAAGAAGGAAGCGATCGGCTTTCAACACATGAGGGACGAAAAGGATGATGGGCATTGAGAATTGTCACATTGACCTACCGCTGACAGCTGACTGCTGAACCTCGACTTTAGACCATCTTTCACGATAAACCTCATTGTCATGGGATTCTCAACCAAAGCAATTCACGCGGCGATCGAACCCGATCCAACGTACGGTTCAATCATGACCCCGATCCACCTGACTTCCACGTACGTTCAGCAGGAGCTTGGTCTCAACAAGGGTTATGAGTACGCCCGCGTCTCGAATCCTACACGGACGGTGCTGGAGAAGAATGTGGCCGCGTTGGAAGGAGGGGCCGAAGGATTGGCATTCGCTTCAGGAATGGCGGCAATTTCGACGCTGTTCAATCTCCTCGGCTCCGGAGACCACATCATCGCCTCACAAAATGTCTACGGCGGCACCTACCGGCTCGGCAAACTTATACTGGATCGGTACCACCTCGATTTCGAGTTCGTCGACACGACCGACATCGAAAACATTCGGAAGGCCATTCGCAAGACGACCCGGATGGTTTTTGTGGAGACCCCGACAAATCCCACGATGGAGATCACGGATCTCGCCGCCGTGGCCAAACTTTGCCGCGAGAAGAAACTCATCAGCATTGCCGACAATACGTTCGCGAGCCCCTACCTCCAGAATCCGCTCGAGCACGGGATTGACATCGTGATACACAGCGCGACGAAATACCTTAACGGCCACAGCGACATGCTCGGCGGCATCCTGGTGCTCAACGACAGGAAAATTGTGGAGCAGCTCCGCTTCCTGCAAAAATCTGTCGGCGCGATCATGAGCCCGTTTGAGGCCTGGCTCTGCATACGGGGGATCAAAACCCTCGCTGTCCGCATGGACCGCGCATGTGCGAATGCCATGCAGGTCGCTTCGTTCCTGGCGCAGGACCGCAGGGTCGCGCGCGTTCACTATCCCGGCCTTCCATCCCACCCGCAGCATAAGCTTGCCCGGAAACAGATGCGGGGTTTTGGCGGAATGATATCGTTCGACCTCGGGACGCTGGCGCGCGCAAAAAAATTCCTGAAGAGAGTCCGGCTGTGTGCTCTTGCGGAGAGTCTCGGCGGCGTCGAATCGCTTATCTCCCATCCCGCAACGATGACGCACGCCTCAGTTCCCCCGTCAGAACGGCGCAGGATCGGCGTGGGAGACGGCCTCGTCCGGATATCGGTGGGAATTGAAGATGTGGAGGATATTCTTGCGGACTTGAAGAGCGCACTCAGCGGCTTGTAACCCCGCCACCCGGTGAGTTCGTCAATAGAGAAGATACTTTTTCCGAATCTCCTGAAATTTCTTCAGCTCGTCGGTCCACCCATCAACGATGCGGGCGGGCAACTCCCCGGCATTGACCTCCTCCCGCAGACGCGGAGTGCCGGCCAGCCGGTCGAATCCATTCTCCCGCCATTGAAATCCGGAGGGAAACAGATTTCTCGCCGAGGCAAGAACATAGACCGCCGTGGCGACCGGCCGGTACGCGTTCCTGTCTGAGACCTGCAATTCGACCCCGTGACATCTTTCTCCGACGTACTTTGGATTCGACGCAACATTGGGAATCGCGCGAGGCGTAAATTCGACCGGCACGAATCGAACTCCGGGAAGACGATAGTCGTTTAATGCGCGGGCCCATCGAACGCCGTCCACGTACGGGGCACCAATCCAGATGAACGGAAAAGACGTGCCCCTTCCCTCGGAAAGGTTTGTGCCCTCGACGAGACAACTTCCCGGATAGACGACGGCTGTTGTCAGCGTCGTCATGTTCGGCGATGGTTTCACCCACGCCAGTCCCGTCTCGTCATACCACATTTCGCGTTTCCATCCCTCGAGCGCCACGACGGTAAGCGATGCCTTGACGCCGTTTCGAAGCCATCCCTCTCCGTTCATCATGCGTGCAAGCTCCCCGACCGTCATCGCATGCACAATGGGAATCGGATGGAGCCCGACGAACGACCGGAGCGAGTCCGCGAGGACAAAACCTTCGGGCGAAACACCACGGATGGGGTTGGGCCGGTCGAGGACGACAAATGGGATTCCCCGCTCTGCTGCGGCTTCCATCGTGAGCGAGAGGGTCGATTCGTACGTATAAAATCGCGCCCCGACGTCCTGGATGTCGAAGAGGACGACATCGACGCTGTCGAGCATTTCCGGGGTCGGTTTTGTCGCGGCCCCGAAGAGTGAAAAAACGGGCAGGCCGGTCCTGTCATCCCGTGAATTCCGGACAGAGATGCCGTCCGGCGTGTCGCCGCGGATTCCGTGTTCCGGGCCGAACAGTTTTATCAGATGCGTCTCCGCATTCCTGTGAAGCGCATCTGCGAGATGTTCTCCGCTCGCAAGCAGCGACGTGTTGTTTGCCACGAGCGCCACACGCTTGCCCCGAACG
>DATJYV010000090.1:0-5831 GCA_035499415.1 Bacteroidota bacterium | reverse complement strand
TCACGGGCAAGCGCATCGGCAAGATCGCTGTCGGCGATTGGGCGTTTGCGCCGTTCGGTTTCTAATTGAGTCATCATAGATTTCATATTGCTAGGGCCAGTCACAGACATTGTGAGCCTTTTGGCCAAGGATTTGAGTCTGGAGGGGTCAAGATTTGTGGATCGAGAGTGCTCGACGAGATCCGAAATCGGTTCGATCTTAGGCTGATCTCTTCCCGGGAAACGCACAGTCTTGATTACATCGTCTCTTGCGATGATGGCGCGATAGATTAGTTCGGGTTTCATGATTTCGAACTTGAGTGAATACGGCCACAAATTGAAAGGTGCCTTCGACTTAGACTTGGCACGTATCGTTAGGTAATAGTCAATCATGCAATATGCGAACCCAATCTGCTTCGGATTCACCTTCCAGATACTTGCGATAATGTCGGCGCTTTGCTGAACATCATCAAACTCAAACAAGACGAGGAAGTAGTAAAGCGGATCAAGAATCTGTTTGAATTCATCGTCATTTCGAATTGAGATGAGCCACTTTGAGTCGTCTTTCCTGATGAGTGCATCCGAGCCACATACGGGACATTTGTCCTCGATACTAGATACGGGCGCGTGACAACTAGAACACTCTCCCAACTGGTCAACCCTGTAGCACGTTTTGATCTCACCATAGTCGTTATTCGAGATGATCAGATCTCGTCCGCGGGCCCCCGATCTGCTACCCGGATAGCCTGTCACAACGGAAACTAAATGCTGACCCACATATCCCATCCGAGCCTGCGGAGTTTGTTGAGTCAAGAGGGACCACTGATGGATTTTAGCGCGTAGTTCAATATATAAGTCTTGTATAAGAGTTTCTGAGGCAGCGACTGTGCCTAGCTTCGGCTCTTGCATCATTCTGACAATCCTCCAAAGGGAATTGGTAAGGGCCTTGCAAATGCTGATCATATCTATTGCAGAAATGTTCGTCAATTCGACTCGGTCGGTAGATCAGTTCTCGGAAACGTGCCGACACGGTTTAACTGTACATTATAAAATTATTGTCGGATAATTCATCTTATTTGATCAACTCCATCGCCTTGATCATTATATAAGCCGCGTGATTCTTGCCTTCCTCGGGCGTCGCAGCAAGTCGATATAAATAGACGCCCGATGCCTCTCCCCGGTGGCGGGACGTTCCACCTTGCGTTCGCGTCGCGTCAAACTGCACCATGTAGTCCCCGGGACCTTGTCGTCCGTTCACGAGCTCCGCCACTTCTCTTCCCAGCAAATCAAATACCTTCAGACTTACTTCACTCGAGACCGGTAACTCGTAACTGATCACCGTCGCCGGATTAAACGGGTTGGGATAATTTTGCCTCAGTTCGTACCGGGAAGGTTCGGCGGATTTCCCTCCAACCGAGGATGTTGGGAATAAACTGTCTGCCAACAATCGCGCCGCTCCTGCCTGGTCTGAAACGACAAGCTGAAACAGCCGGTCGAAAGCGGCATTCAATGGGACATTGCCGGGGTTTTGGCTTCGTCCTTGAAAAACTTTCAGAGGAATCGAAAGATCCATCCTCCCAAACGGGAATCCGGGCTCGAGCGAATCTCTCGCCGACTGGATCATCTCCAGGTACTGCGTTCCGAATTCCGCCGTTGGCTCGACGATCGTTCCCTCTCCGTAATCGTTCCACGTGACGACCTGAACGACGTTTGCGTTGTGCGACAGCGCTTGTGAATATGTGTCTTCGAACGTCGCACCGTTCATCGCGTCGAGATAGCCGTAGCTCGGCCCGACGCCTGCCTCCGCGTAGATGTCATGAAATCCCGGGAAAGCGCTCGTCACGACGTAAGGCCAGTAGATTGCCTGCGCATAAAATTGGCCGAGATAATCGTCGAGAACCGATTGCGTGAGGACCCCCGAAGCGTTCGATTTCGACATCGGCGGCCAGGGAAATGCGCCGGCCGCAACAGGAGAAAGTTGAGCGTCCAGCGTGAAGAAGAGGGGCTTTGTCGGGAGGACGGAGAAGAGCGTATCCCAATCGGCGCTCGTCTGGAAGTACTGAGGGCCGAACGTCAGGAGGAGCGGTTGATTGTCGAGTTTGAAATACGTGTCCGACGAAAACCAATGGGTTTGCAGATACTGCATCACCGTCTTGCCATAGCTCAACGCGTTTTCCGCGCTGATGTGATTATTCGTCACCATTTGCTTGATGGTTTGGTCTTCGTAAACAATCCCGAAATTCAATCCTGCTTTCTGCATCTCCGTAAAGACGGCGATCGTGGCGTCGTTATTCAGCCCATAGTCGAGATAATTCTCCATCCCATACCAATCGACGAGGACGCCGTCGATGCCGGCAATCTTCATGAGCAGCGCCTGATATTCCAGGATGTTTGGGTCCATGGAATCGTACGGTCCGGTGGATGGATAAAAATGAGATGCGATCGCGCGATGTCCCATCGAGTCGATGGTCTCCGGATTGAAATGGTTCATCGTCCAGTGCCATCCCCAATAACCGCGGACAGTTGGAGACTGGAACCACGGCATGAAGTGGACGAGAATCGATGGACGGGAAAATGAGGAAGGGATAAGGAACAGGTTGAGGATGAGGTTTAGGTTGAGGGAGAGAAAGAGGACGCGACGATGATTCAGCCGATTCATCGAAGCGGAACTAATTCGGTCGTCGTATTGCGGGAGCGCGTACCAACGAGGTCGCGGGCGTATCGGCGCAACCCGCCCGACCCGTACTTGGACAGGTACGCTTTGTCGACTGCTTTCTTGATTCGTTCACTCCTTGTGCGGATGGCACGGACGGCGAATCTTTTCGTTGCGACGACAATTGCTCCCCGCGGATCCGAGAGAAATGTGCGATACCAGCTCCGCTGCTTGAGACTCCACGAACGGACAAACAATCTGCCTTCCACGACGACCATCCAGATGCCGATGAACCGGTGCCTGCCGCTTCCGGAACGGACGCGAACGCTTTGTGCTGCCTGAAGGAGTTCCAGAGCGACAGGCCCAAAATGTTTGTTCCTCCCCGGCATATGCGACTACGGCTGTGGGGTCGGTTGTTTCAGAGCATTGTCGCGCCTCCGGCGGTAGACCTTCACGCCGCCGGTTATTACGCAGACCACACCGGGCCAGAACGTGAGGAAGTGAAGAATCCCCGGACCGACCGGATTGGGGTCAGGGTCCGGCCAGAGTCCGAGGTCGGCGAGCACGATAATCGTGATGAGGGGAGCAGAGCCGAGAAGGATCAGCAGAAGACCGGTGACGACCAACCTGGACTTCAGGTACTCGCGCATCAAATTCTTTCGCACTGGTCGTTCTTGATCCACCCCACCTTCCCGTCGGCAAGGGCGATTTTCACCCAATCACCGACGGCATCACTGAGTTTCACCTTCACTCCCTCATGGATCACGAATGCATCGACGCTCTGCGCATCCGGCGACGATTTTGCCGTGACGAATTGCGCCATGATGATCGCGCTGTCCCCGCCCCGGTCCTGGGCACTCTGATTCCAAAGTTGAAGCGCGAGGGCAACAACGGCAACCGAACAAATCAAAACAATCCATCTCCCGACCTGGATGACCGCCGTTGTGCGCGTGGTCGTCAGGACGGCGAGGATGAAGAAAAACAGGGCCCACGAAGCCGCGAACCAGATCGCGGTCGTCCGGATGGAGCTTACCGAGGCGGCGATCCTCATCCATTGGACGATGAACAGCTCGGGGACGGGTTCGATGCGGTCGACAGTTCGAAGTGACGCAAGCCGAAGATTATAGGCGATGTCGGCGTCGTTCGGCCTCAAGTGTGAGGCGCGCTCGTAGGCGAGGATCGCAGCGGCGATTTTGCCGCTCCGATAATAGGCGTTTCCGAGGTTGAAGTAGATGTCGGCGCTCCGGTATCCCTGGCGAAGAATACTCTCGTACGCCGCCGCCGCCCTGTCGTACTGTCCCTGCCGATAGGAGTCGTTCCCCTGGTTGAACACTTCTTCGGGGGATTGGGCCCGGGTCCGGGAAAAAATTGCGATGCCGAGGAACAGCAGTAATCGGACGTAGTTCACGATTTCCTTCCGCGCTGAGCGTACGAGCGCTCGATGAGACTGATCGCCGCCGCAGCCGCGTCGAGCAGGCCCTTGCGCGCGGTCTGCGAGTCGGCTCCGGGAGCAAAGCGGGCGAACTCCGCGCGTTCGACGCACTGGCGGAATTTTTGCACAGCTTCGTCCGCCACACCCCCCTCGCGGAGTCGCATCACCGCATCTTCGAGGGAGAGCGACGCCCGCGAGAGCCGCAGCTTATGCTCGAGGTACCCCAGCAGAGCCCGTGAAACCTCGGCATGGTATTGCTCCGTGTTCCCCCTGGCAAGCAATTGTTTTGCCTGCTTGAGGCGCAACGAGGCCTCTTTTCCCGCGCGTTCGAACAGAAGGCGCGGCATGTCGCCGTAAATTTTCTCAAGCCGCTTCCGGTACGCGAACGCACCGATGAAAAGAAGAGGAGGGACGGACATGCTCGCAGCGAACCATCCGGTGCCGAATGGCGATTCGCCTTCCCCTTCGAGCGATCCGATCGAGAGTTTCAGGAACCGAATATCTTCGCCGAGGAGTTTGATTTCTTCTTTCGAGGCCAGATTGGTTCTGGCCGCAGTTTCTTTCCCCGGCGTGATTGCCAACTCGAATTTCGGCGAATGGAGGGAAACATACTGTCCCCTCTCAAGATCGAAGTAAACGAACGACATCGGTTCGATCACGCGGGATCCGGCGTTGCGGGGGATCATGAGGTACTCGGCGGTCTTTTTGCCCTTGATGACGCCGGCGTCGCGCGAAATGTCCTCCGTAATCTTCGGCTCGTACGCCTCGACGTCCGCGGGAAGCTCCGGCTTGGGGAGAGCGATGAGCTTGATGTTGCCCGTGCCGGTCACGGATAATCTCAGCGTGATCGGGTCGCCGGTTTGAACGGAGTTCTTGTCGATGGACGCAGCAAAGGAGTAGCGGCCTATCGCTCCCGTGTAGCCCGCCGGTGCGTTTGCGGGGATCGGCTCCACGTCGATCGTCAACGGGTTCGATTTGAAATCCACGTTCACCGTCTGCATTTGCTGGAAGAATGGGTCGTTAAAGAATGAATCGAACGGATCGGTCGACCTCCTCCGCGATTGCACCTGCACGGCGCAACGAACCTCGATCGGCGCAATCTTGAGATTGCCGGATTGCGTCGCGAAGAGAGCCGTCCGTTTGAGCGTTGCGACGCGATACTGTTTTCCGTTTATCGTTTCGGTGCCCAGCGACGGCTCCTTCGGCTGGTCAAAGTCTTCGCTCCAGAAACCCTCGAACGTCGGCGCCTTTTCGAGGTCATAGCCCGAGATTGACACGCGGGTGTAGAGCTTGTACGTAACGGTCAGCTGCTCGCCGACGCGGATCCGCTGTTTGTCCGCCGTCGCCTTGATGATCACGTTGTCGCCGATGCTGGAAGCGTCGACTCCCCCGGTCTGCGCCTGCTGCGGTTTCGGTTTTCCCTGAACGACTTCGATCTGGATCGGCTGCGACTTAATGGTCTTCCCGCCGCAATCGACACTCGCGGCATCGATGGTGTACTTTCCTGTCTGGCGGGCGTACAGGACGTAGGAGTACGTTACGGAGCCGGACATACTGCCGTTGATGATCTGAAAGCTCTGCGAAGTGTTGGGGCCGCTCACGACGAGCAGCTGGCCGAAATTGGGGGCCCGGAAGTTCGAGGCGCCGTTGACGTTTCCCCCCGCAAGCAGAAATGTCACCTGAAACTGGTCCCCGACCCCGACTTTGTTCTGGTCGACGGAGGCCGTGAGAGTGGCGTCCTGAGCGAATACCGCGTTTCCCGCGATAG
>DATJYV010000089.1:0-36287 GCA_035499415.1 Bacteroidota bacterium | reverse complement strand
GAAAATCGGGATATCGGGCAACAACGCCGTGGTCGAACGGGAGATTGAAGGGGGACACGAGAAGGTTACCTTGAAATTGCCCGCGGTATTCACGGCGCAAAAGGGGCTGAACGAGCCGCGATATCCTTCGCTCAAGGGAATCATGGCGGCGAAAAGCAAGCCGGTCGAGGAAAAAACGCCGGCGCCCGCCCGGAACAAAACAGAAATCCTTGCGATGCGGAAGCCGGCCGCCAAGGGGGCTGGTAAAATCGTTGGAACCGATGCAACCGCGGTGGCAGAGCTGGTGCGACTGCTTCGTGAAGAGGCGAAGGTGATCTGACGGGAGGCTGGGGGAATTTGGTATTTGAGTGATTTGGCAACTGGGTGACTGGAGGGTCGATTTCAAATTGCCAATTGACCGATGAATAATTCTCGATACTCAACCCTCAACCCTTGACCCCCAATCCTTAACCCTTAATCCTTAACCTTGACCCTTATTCCGTGACCTCCTCTTTCGACATCCCGAGATGAAGATTCTGGCCTTTGCCGAACAACGTGACGGAGTTCTCAAGAAAGCCGCTTTCGAAGCTGTCCGCGCAGCGCGCGTTCTTGCCGACCAGCTTGCGGGCGAAGTAGTTGCCCTGGTGGTCGGTGACGGCGTTGAACATGCCGCCGGCGAGCTCGGCCGCTACGGCGCGCACCGTATTGCGGTTGTCCAGGATTCGCGTCTGAAAAACTATTCCACCACCGCCTATTCAAAAATAATCGCTCATGTCGCGGCAAAGGAAGACGCATCGTTGGTTCTCCTTTCGGCGACTTCGATGGGTAAGGATTGTGCGCCCCGCGTTGCCGTCCGGCTTGAAGCCGGGTTGGTGTCCGACTGCGTCGCACTCAGAATCGAATCGAACGACATCATTGCCACACGGCCCGTCTACGCCGGCAAAGCACTCGTAGACGTCCGTGCAACGTCCGCGCGAAAGGTGTTCACGCTCCGTCCGAACGTTTTTCCCGCCGGTGCATCGAATGGTAACGGCGTTTCTGTTCAAAAGGTCGACGCACCGCTTGCCGAAAATGATTTTGCGAGCGTTGTGGAGGAGACGACGCATACAAAAGGGAAGATCGACGTGGCGGAAGCGGACATCATCGTCACGGGAGGCCGGGGATTGAAGGGGCCGGAAAATTTTGGTATGATCGAAGAACTCGCCGCGGCGTTTGGCGGTGCCGTGGGTGCGTCACGGGCGGTCGTCGACGCCGGATGGAGGCCTCACGATGAGCAGGTGGGCCAGACGGGTAAAACCGTATCACCCTCCCTTTATGTCGCCGTCGCGGTGTCCGGAGCCATTCAGCATCTTGCAGGAATGTCTTCTTCGAAGTATATTGTTGCGATCAACAAGGACAAGGACGCGCCGATTTTTCAGGTGACCGATTACGGAATCGTCGGGGACGCGTTCGAAGTTGTCCCGGCGCTCACGAAAGAAGTGAACCGGCTGAAGGGCAAATAAGGAGGGTTGGGTGGACAAGATACAGGTCGATATTCTCGGTCTTTCGACAAGCCCGTCGAGCGGCGGAGCGTACGCCCTTATTCTGAAGGAGTTGAACGGCCCGAGGCGGCTGCCGATCATCATCGGAGCATTCGAGGCGCAGTCGATCGCATTGGAGATGGAAGGTATCAAGCCACCGCGGCCGCTCACGCACGACCTGATGAAGAGCATCATTGACACGCTTGGCGGCGCGTTGAACGATGTGACGATCAACGAGCTGAAGGACGGGACGTTCTACGCGCGGCTCGGCATGGACACGCAGGAAATCGATTCACGCCCGAGCGACGCCATCGCCCTCGCGGTCCGTTACGGCGTCCCCATCTTCGTGTCGGACAAAGTGATGGAGGAAGCGGCATTCATACCTGATACCGATGAGGCCGAAAAAACCGCGACACCCCCCAATCCCGCACCGGAGCCGGCTGAAAAGCCCAAGGCAAAACTCTCCAAGCTCGAGCAGCTTGAACACCAGCTGAAGGAAGCCATCGCGAAGGAGGATTACGAAAAAGCGGCGAAGCTTCGCGATGAGATCAAGAAACAGCAGACGCGCAACTCCTGACCGCACTCCGGATCTGCGTCCGATCCGCAATCGTTTTCACCCTCGAAGGAGGCGCCCAGTGATTCGCAGGATCTTCCCGTTCAACGGTTTTATTCCCGCCGTCATTTTCATCCTTCCCATGGGGGGCGTCGCTTCCGCCCAGTCAACAGATTCCAGTCGGATCGAAATCAATCGACTGATCGAGGAAGGGAACGACTTCTCGGAAAAGCAATTCGACAACCAGAAGGCGCTCGAGAAGTTCCAGGCGGCGGAGGCCAAGGATTCCAACGACTACGACATACTCTGGCGGATGAGCAGGAGCTATGTCGATATCGGGGAGCACCTGCCTGCGAGAACGGATGAAGAGAAGGAGAAGCAACTTGCCGTCTATCAGCAGGCGTTTGACTATGCGAACAAAGCCATTTCCGTAAATCCGAATGGCGCCATGGGATATACCCGGCGCGCCATTGCCACGGGACGGATCGCGTTGTTCAAGGGAGTATGGGGAGCCATCGACCTGGTCAAGCAAACCCGGGCCGATTGCGAGAAGGCGATTGAGTTGGACTCGATGAATAACGGGGCATACTACGTGCTGGGACGCACCCACGCGAAACTTGTCGAAAAGCCGCGAATCGTCCGATGGCCGCTGGGTCTTGGGTGGGCCAACATGGAGGAAGCGATCAGGAATTACGAGCGGGCGATAGCGATACGGCCGGATTTCATCATGTACCGGCTCGACTATGCCCGGGCGCTCGTGGAAACTGAGGACTACGCAAAGGCGCGCGACCAACTGACGATCATCGCAACGCTCCCGACGAAAGATGAAGATGACGATCAGTTCCGAAAAGAAGCGAGGGCGCTTCTGGACGACATTAAAGACAAATAACGGAATAGTTTTCTACGACGCGAGCCCGGCCCATACCCGGGCTTTTTTATTGGCCGGAGGGGCAGGGCACGTCAGACATGCGTGGATACCTTCTCGGCTTCGGGTATAGCCGCGTTTGAGCCCGCCTGCTTCTCCCGAACGACCATCGCGAGAGCGATCAATAAATAGACGCCCGAAGCCGTGTACGGCAGTCGGTCATCCCACTCGTAAAGCTTCCCCGCAATTGCCGGACCGATAACCATCGAAGCCGACATCAAGGCCGAGAGGATTCCCATTTTCTCTCCCTTCGCTGCGGCATCGGCACGGCCCGCCACCCGGCTTGTCAACACAACGCGCAGGACCGATTGCCCCGTTCCGATGAGGAAGACCGAAAGGATAAGAAGGGAGAGGAGCTTGGAGATGAAAAAAAGAAGGCCCCCGATCAGTATCCAGATCATGATCCGCTCGATCTGCGGTTCGGAAAATCGTTTGAGCCAGAATTTTTTCAGCAAGACAACCTGATTGACCGCGACGACAATTCCCATCGCGGTGAAAGTGAGCCCGGTCGTGAAGGCGTCAAACCCGAAGTTCTTGCTGACATACAGCGCAAAAACAGCGTTCGATGTAGTGAACGCGAGGGCAAACATCGTCCACGAAGTAAACAACGGCCGGAGAAGGTCGTCCTGCGCTGCGCGGATGAGCGGGCGCAAAGGATTAAATACCGGAGCCGGGGCAGAACTGCGGTGTTTATGGGTTTCGGGCAGGAAGAACAACGCCATCACCGTGTTCACGGTCGCGAGACCCCCGGCGAACCAGAAGGGAAAAGCATGGGAAACCTTGCTCAGGATGCCGCCGAGCAACGGTCCGAGCATGAACCCGATACCGAATATCGCGCCGATTAAACCGAGGTTCGTCGTCCGTTCCTTGTCGTCCCTGGAAATGTCCACAAGGTAGTTCTGTGCGATCGAAAAATTTCCCGCAGCGCATCCGTCAATGACACGGCCTAAAAAGAGAAAGGGGATGGACGGAGCTCCGGCAAACACAAACCATCCCAACGCCGTGCTCGCGATGCTCGCAATGAGCATCGGCCTGCGTCCCACGCGATCCGACAGTGCGCCGATGAAGGGGGCGCTGATGAACGAACAGAATGAGAACGAAGCGAACATGAGGGTGATCGTGCTTGGACTCGCGCCGAATTCCTGGACGTAAAACGGGAGGATGGGGATGACGATGCCGAATCCGATGACATCGACGAGGACCGTGAAAAGGATGATGATCTTTTCCTTCTTCATGAAGGAAAAGTAAGAAGAGTTTGTATGGTCTACAAGGAGAGCGAGCCGAGGACGACGCTGCGTTTCGCTCCGGTCGCGGCGGGAATGTTGGCGGGACGTTCGTGAACCAATTCGTACGCAAGGAGGGCACACAAGAGGGCTTCCTTCGAAGTGGAGCTCCATCCGAACTCCTCGAGCGTGCGCACCCGCATGCGCGAGAATTTTTCCTTCAATCGAATCATCAACGACCGATTCCTCACTCCTCCGCCTGAAACGATGAGCTCATCCGCCTTCATGGTCCGGCGAATGAATCGCGCATATTGCTCGTAGACAGACAGGGCTGTAAACTCTGTCGCGGTGGCGATGACGTCAGCGATCGGGAGTCGCCGTGCGCGACGGACGATCTTCTTCATGAACGCCTTGCAGAACAGCTCCCGTCCGGTCGATTTGGGCGGGGGCACTTGAAAATAATCGTTCGACATCAGCCATCGCAGGAGTTCCACGTCCACGTTTCCTATGGACGCGACGGCGCCGTTCTTGTCGTACTCCATTCCCAGGTACAGCGACATCAATCCGTCGACGACCATGTTACCCGGTCCCGTGTCGAATGCGACAATTTCGTCACGACTGCAGCCAGCCCGCAGCGCGGTGATATTTGCGATTCCGCCGAGATTGAGGACGAGGCGGTTCCGGGAGCGGGACCGAAAGAGGACGAAGTCGAGACAGGGAACCAGAGGAGCTCCTTCGCCTCCGACCGCCATGTCGGCGGTGCGGAAGTTTCCGGCGGTCGGAACGCCGGTGAGAGTTGCAATGGTCGGAATGTCTCCGGCTTGGAAGGTTGACCGGGCCGAAACACCGAATATCGGCCCTTCACGGGGGAGATGGTGGATGGTTTGGCCGTGACAACCGATCAGGTCGATCTTCGACATCGGAATGCCTGAATTCCGCGCGGCGCGTCGGGCGGCCGTCGAAAAGAAATGGCTCAGGAGAACGTTGATCCGGCAAATGTCGTCGACCGAGCCCGAGCCGGGAACGGAGTTTTTCAGCACGAGCTGCCTGAATCCGGCGGGGTATTTCACGCGCGCCGAACCAAGCTGGCGGAGTATCCTCTTATCATCATCCCCCTTTATCCGTACCACGACGGCATCGATTCCGTCAACCGATGTCCCGGACATTAATCCGATGACAGTAAGAGATCTTTTTCGGAGGAGGGAAGGAAGATGAGACATTCGGAGAGTTTCGAGTTCCGGGTTTAGAGTTTTGAGGGAAGGACTCTTTTCAGTACGTTTTTTGGAATCTTACTTGTTCCGATCATTACACGGTTGCCAGACTCAGAATAAGCCAGTTACAAAATTATCAAATCGAAGATTAACAAATCATCCGTGCCTCGCCCCGCAACGTCTTCTCCGCTGCTCGGCGCCCACATGTCCATCGCCGGCGGCGTCCACACGGCTGTCGAACGCGGCACGCGGATCGGCTGTACGACGATGCAGATGTTTGTCAAGAATAACAATCAATGGAAAGGGAAGGAGCTGACGCGCGACGAGGTGGCAACGTACAAAGAGCTTCTGTCGAAATCAACCATTGCTCCCGTCGTCGTCCACGATACCTATCTCATCAACCTTTGCGCGAAGGATCGCGCCATTCTGAAAAAGTCCCGCGATGCGTTCAAGGACGAGCTTGATCGTTGCGAGCTCCTCGGGGTGGAGTATCTGAATTTTCATCCCGGAGCCCACATGGGGGAAGGAGAAAGCGTGGGAATAGAACTGATCGCCGAGTCCTTGAACATCGTCCATGAAAAAACAACAGGATACAAGGTGAAGAGCGTCATCGAAACGACCGCCGGGCAGGGGACGGCGTTGGGATATCGTTTTGAGCATCTGCGCGCGATCATCGACCGGGTCGACGAACCCGCGCGAATGGCGGTGTGCGTCGATACCTGCCACATCTTCGCGGCCGGGTACGACATCGTGACCGAAAAAGGGTACGAAAAGACATTTGCCGAATTCGATGCGGTCGTCGGGCTCGACCGGCTTGTCGCATTTCACGTGAACGATTCGAAGAAGGGGCTCGGCTCGCGCGTCGACCGGCATGAGCATATCGGCAAGGGAATGATCGGCCTCGACGGTTTTAGAAATATCATGAACGACAATCGCTTCGCCGGAATTCCAAAAATCCTCGAAAC
Source organism: Bacteroidota bacterium (assembly GCA_035499415.1). Taxonomy (GTDB): domain Bacteria; phylum Bacteroidota; class Ignavibacteria; order UBA10030; family UBA10030; genus DATJYV01. The sequence continues at coordinate 29,911 of DATJYV010000089.1, read as the reverse complement.
GCCCAAGGGGGAAGATATGAAGGAAGACGTGGAGAACATGGATGTCCTCCGAAGCCTGATTGGTCACGAGGAGGCTCCGCGTCGGTAGCCGCTTGACAACTCCGCGCAATCGAAGTACCTTGGTATCGAGGTGGCCGGATGGAAGTCGAAGTATCTCTGAAAGAGCTTCTCGCGCGCACGACAAAGGAAGGGGCTCTGTATGAGAAGATGGACAATGATTGGGTGCGTTGCTTCGCCTGCGGCCATCGATGCAAGATCCCGCCGGGTAAAGACGGCATCTGCCGCGTTCGGTTCAACCGTGACGGAAAGCTTTTCGTCCCGACTGGCTACGTCGGCGGCGTTCAGCTCGACCCCGTAGAAAAAAAGCCCTTCTTTCATGCGTACCCCGGCGCCCGGGCACTGAGTTTCGGCATGCTGGGATGCGACTATCATTGTCCCTACTGTCAGAACTGGGTCACGTCGCAAGCGCTGAGAGACCCTTCCGCGATTTCGCCCCCCGATTCGATCACCCCCGGGGAATTTGTCGACACTGCGCTGCGCCGAAAGGCGAAGATCGTTACGAGCACGTATAACGAGCCGCTCATCACAAGCGAATGGGCGATGGAGATATTCAAGCTGGCAAAGAGCGCGGGGCTTGTGACCTCATACGTCTCAAACGGAAACGGTACGCCGCAGGTGCTCGATTACATCCAGGAATACGTGGACTTGTATAAGGTCGATTTGAAAGGATTCAGCCAGAAGGAATACTCGAAGCTCGGTGGAGTCCTGCAGAACGTCCTCGATACGATCGTCTCACTCCATAAGCGCGGTATCTGGCTTGAGGTGGTCACACTCGTGATTCCCGGGTTCAACGATTCCGACGGCGAGCTGACCGATATCGCCAAGTTTCTTGTCTCGGTCTCGCCCGATATTCCCTGGCACGTCACGGCATTCCATCAGGATTACAAAATGATGGAACCGGATCCGACGCCGGTCGGGACGCTCCTGCATGCGGCGGAGATTGGACGCAAGGCGGGACTTCGATTTGTGTATGCGGGGAACATTCCGGGGAGAGTGGGAAGAAACGAGAACACCTACTGCCCATCGTGCGACGCATTGCTCGTAGAGAGATTCGGGTTCAACGTCACGCGAAACACGATTTCGAACGGAGAGTGCCCGCGTTGCAGGACGAAGATTCCGGGCCGCTGGGACCGGGACGGAGATTAGAAGTCCTCTCAACAATCCAGCCACGTCCCCCTGGACCCGTTCCAGGGTCTGCTTTGCCCGGCAAGAGATCGTTGGGCGGCCCGGAAGGGTCGCGCGGCTGGATTCGGAAGAATGTGTTATGAGATGATTCAAGACACTGCCTCCTGGTCTGCCGGGAAAAGTTTTGCCATGAGAACTTGAAACTCCCCGTTGAAGCCATCGTATTTTCTCCGTATGATGCTTGAGTAATTTCTCTCCCCCCGTTCCATCCATCATAAAAACCATAGGACCCGCATATGGATACGCTTGACCGCCTCGACCGTCTCATTCAATCACGATCGATCCTCAACCATCCGTTCTACGTTGCCTGGAAATGCGGAAAGCTCACGCGGCAACAGTTGCGAACGTACGCGCAAAATTATTATCCGCACGTTGCGGCGTTTCCCGAATATCTCCGGTCTGCGATCGCTTCGACCTACAATCCGACGGTCAGAAAGGAACTGGAGCTGAACCTTCTCGATGAGATTGGAAATCCCGCGCCGCATCACGAATTGTGGCTCGATTTTGCCGAAGCCCTCGGGCTTCATCGGAACGAAGTTCGGCTGTCGAAACCAGCAAAGACGACCGCGAATGTTGTCAGTACATTTTCCGCCATTACGAGGTCGGGAAGCGCGGAAGCACTTGCAGCCCTCTACGCGTACGAGTCTCAACAACCGGAGGTGTCGAAAGAAAAAATAGCGGGGCTCAAGGAGCACTATGAAATCTCGGACCCGCGGGCCGTTGCCTACTTCAGCGTCCATGCGACCGCGGACGTCCGGCACCGCGCCGGAGAGCGAGCGGCACTCGCTCGTGCCATTGCAGGGGGCGCAAGCCCGGAGGCAATTCTCGGCGCAGCTGAAAAGGCGCTCGACGCCTACTGGAAGTTGCTGGACGGGATTTGGGAGACGGAAAAGACGAGAAGTGATGAGTCATGAAAGACGAAATACGAGCGGTCAGTTTGGTTTGATGAGCAGGGAGTCAGGGGGATGAGACTCGTGAGCGACGGGTTGAAGGTTCCACGTTCGATTGTCCGGACACACAGTTCGAGGTTCCGTCTTTCGACTTCCCTCTTCGGTCGCCCAACCCTCCGTTCCCCTTACAAAAACATCTGTTGCATCTTCCTGGCCGTGCTTGTGGCGCCTGCCGCGACAGCCCAGGTTTTCACCATTTCCGGCACCATCCGTGATTCGTCATCCAAAGAAATCCTTCCCGCAACGACGATCCGTGTACTGGGAACATCGAAAGGGACGATCGCGAATGTCCAGGGCAACTACGCACTCTCGCTCGACCGTGACAAGTACCGGCTTGTCTTCACATTCATCGGGTACCGTGCGGACACGGTGGACGTTTCCCTCGAACGAAACTTCGAACTGAATGTCAATCTTGTTCCATCGGTGATACAGATGGCGGAAGTCGTCGTCACGGGTGAAGACCCGGCCATTGCCATCATGCGCCATGTGATTGAAAATAAGTCCCGGTGGATGAATTCACTCACAACATACCAGTTTGAGGCCTTCACGCGCCAGACCATTCGCCGCGACACGGCAATCGCGAGCATCATGGAGACCTATTCCACCGGTTATTGGCGGAAGGGGGACACACTGCGCGAGGTGATCCGCCAGAAGCGACAGACCGAGAATGTCCCCATATCCGCAAATTTTGCATCGGTGGGAGGCATCGCAAATTTTTACGACGACGAGGTCCGCTTCGGGGGATTTACGTTCATCGGCCCTACGTCGCCCGAGGCCTTCGACTATTACGATTTCAAGCTGGAAAAATCCCGGGAGGTCAACGGCAAGACTCTGTTTTCGATCAACATGATACCGAAGTCGCGCGTCACCCCTCTCTTCAAGGGCTCGCTCCAGGTAGTCGATGAAGATTTCTCCCTGGCCGGAGTCGACGTGACGCCCAACGAGGCGTTCAATTTCCCCTTCATCAGCGGTCTCAACATCCGCTATGCACAACAATTCGCTCTCATCGACAGGAAGTATTGGATGCCCGTCGACATTCGATTTACTGCGCGGGCCGAGATCGGCATCGCCGGGATTAGTTTCCCCGCGCTCGGCATGGAAGGAATTTCGTCGATCTACGAATACAAGATCAACGAGGAGGTTCCCGATTCGCTGTTCCATAAACGCCGAAAGATTGAAACGAAGGAGGCGAAAACATTCGACTCCACCTTCTGGGCTCAGCGCGAAGTTCTGCCCCTGACCGAGGAGGAAAAAACGGCCTATAAGAAACTCGACAGCACGCAATCGTTGGACAAACAATTTCAGCCCACCGGGGCCCTTGTGACACTTGGCGACGTCTCCGGTGCGGGCATCCGGTATCTCGACATCCGGTACAACCGTGTGGAGGGCTTGTATCTCGGGGCGGACGTCACGGTCGACACAGTCTTCAACAGCGTGAATCTTCACGCGTCATTGGGATCCGGGTTGTCGGACAAACGCTGGTCCGGGGTCTTCGGGGGAAATTTTTTCTTTGATACCGACCGATACTTCAGCGCCGGGGCGGAATTCCACCGGACGATGCAAAACATTCCCGATGAAAATTACCAATCCGACTTCCTCGTCGCTCTCGGTTCGCTCTTTGCCAAGAGTGATTATCGCAACTATTATTATTCCTCGGGATGGAAGATTTCGCTGGCGACGCAGCCGTTCCGCCGGTTCGCCGCGGAGGCAACTCTTTTGAATGAGCAGGAGACATCCGCGTCGAAGAGGACAGATTACAGCTTTATCGACCGCGATCTACCGTTCAGGCCGAACCCGGCGATCACAGAGGGAACGATGAGGAGTGTCGAAGTGAAGCTGCATCTCGGCGGGAAACAGGTCCCTTTCAACATCGTCGAGTCAGACCAGGCGGAGCTCGACATGGAAGCGGCAAACAAAAACCTCCTGGGGGGCGATTTCGATTTCACGCGGGCCGTCATCCGCGCGTCGTATCACGTTGCTGATTTTCTCCGCAGGAATTTTCTCGCGCCCACGCTGGCGGTCCGGTTCCTGGCAGGGATCGGCTCATCCAACCTGCCCGTGCAACGGACGTTTACGCTGGACAGCAAGTACATCGACCTCGGCCCGCAAGGCGTGCTTCGCGGGGCAGGCGTCAAAGAGTTCGCCGGAGACCGCGTTATAGTGGTGTCGATCGAGCAGAATTTCCGAAGCATCCCCTTTCTGTGGCTTGATGTCCCGTTCCTGTATAAAAACCAGATTGAAATCCTCACGGTGGCCACGGTTGCGAAGTCGGAATTCGCATCGAATCCCGCGGCCCTCGGCAGCTCAACCAACGGCTGGTACAGCGAAGCGGGAATCGGCATCAGCAGAATCCTGGGGCTTCTCCGCGTGGACGTGACTCGAAGGTTTGTATCAACCCCCGGATATTCCGTGACGGTTGCAATTGCGACGGTGCTGTAGAGAAGCGACGGTCAGCTTATGGCGATTAGTCAACCTGAACAAAGTCCTGAGTTTATTCAATTGGCACGCCGGCTGATCACTCACACCTTAAATCGAAACACCAACAGCCGACCGTCAATCGCTGTCCGCCTCCTTGACTTTCCATTCCCCATTTGCTACGTTCCTTCCATTCTCCGCGCCTTGTTGACACGGCTCTTGCCGATGAATGAGCCTATTCGAAGATTCCCCCTATGATGCCCCAGCGAATTGCAATCGTTGTGGGAGCAATCGCGGGAGTCATCGTTGCGCGTACACTCGATATCTCTTCACCGCTTCCGTTCCTGGGAATCGTCCTTGCGGGGATGGTAGTCTCTCTCGCCGGACTGCATTTTGCCAAACGTGTCTCACGGTCTCTCTAAAGGAGCAATCAGATGAAAACCCACACGATAAAATTGAATGCCACGTTCCGAGCCAAACCCAAGGATGTTTTTTCCGCTTTGACTGATGCGCGAAAAATCTCGGTGTGGACCGGCCAGAAAGCGAAGGTCGGCACGCGGAAAGGGGGGAAGTTTGAGATGTTCGACGGATGGGTGAAAGGAAAGGTGGTGGCATTCAGCCGGGGAAAGAACCTCGCGTACACATGGAGGCCCGCCGAGTGGAAGAAGGCGACTCCGTCATCGGTCGTGCGGTACAAACTCTCGAACGCCCCGGGCGGGACGAGAGTGACGCTGACTCATTCCGGATTGCCGGACGCGAAGGAATACAGGAACCACCGATCCGGTTGGACGCAAGTTGTTTTCAAGCCGCTGAAAAAATATTTCAGGAATAAATAAGGCCGCACCCTGCCCGGCCCCAGCGACGTTTTCATGCCATCATTACAAACCACGATCTTACGGGCCGTTCGATGAACCGTTTCTCCCTGATTTTGGTCGGCTTCATTTTCTTCCTTTCGAGTTGTTCCTCGCCCCCTCCGGAAAAAAAGGAGGAGGTCCTGAGGCCGGCGATCACTTTTCAGGTGGCCAGTCTCAATATCGGGGGGGTGAACAGACGAATTGAGAAGAAGGACATCTCGGCGCTCGCAAGAATTCTGAAGCGCGAGCAGATCGAGATCCTTGCCGTTCAGGGGATTACCCGCTATCCGGGACTGGAGACGAGGGTCGATTTTGTGAGCGAACTTTCGTCGCAGGCGGAGATGCGGAACGCATTCGGGGAGATGATGAACAATTCGGGGCGTCAAACGGGGAACGCAGTCTTCAGTTCTTATCCCATACGTTCCAACGTCAACAGGTCGTTCGACGGCGTCAAGTCGGCGACGTTCGAGGCGGCACTCCAGACCGTGATCGACGGGGGAGTTCGCGACATCGCCGTCGTAAGCGCGCAACTGCCTCAGAAGGCGGGTGCCGACGACCAATCGCAATGCGTCAGGGCCATTGCCGCGTTCAATACGCCGGATCGTAACTACCCGACCGTCGTCGCGGGGAATCTCCCCATGGCCGAAGCCGTTCGTACGACGGGAGCCTTTGACGATACCCGGTCGTTGATCGCATCCGATAAGTCGATTCCTTCGCGTATCTGGTACGACGGCAGGAATCTGCTCAAACCGCTCTCCGCCCGGGTGGTCGAGACGGAGTTCGGACCGATGGTTGTCGCGCAGTTCGGCATCTACAATCATCCCCTCCCTTAGATGCCGCGACCGCCGCTCGCCGGCTCTCCACGCTCAAAACGCTTCGTTAATATTCAAATATAGACCGTTTGCGTTTTCGCCGAATCCCATGTCGGCGCGGAGCGTCACACTCTCCCGGGGGTCGAAGAGATATCGCACGCCCACTCCGTACGACGGTTTCGTATTCGGGATTGCGAACGATCCCGGCGTATGAGCAACGGCCCCCACACCGCAGAACCCCACAAGACCGAATCGACCCAGAACTCGAATCCGGTATTCGGTCTGAAGGGCGACCAGGTCTCTGTCCCGGTACCTTCCCTCGTAGTAGCCGCGCATGATGTACGGCCCGCCCAACTCCGCCATTTTGTGGAACGGAGGATTGCCGTCGATGAGGGTCGCGAGCGCCTGAAATGAGAGGACCTGGTCTTCCGAGAGGCGGATGTAACGTCTCAGGTCGATGTCGGTCCTGGTGAAATTAAAATCGCTTCCAAAAAACGGACGGATGAAGAGGGATGTGAATTGATAGTAGGCCCCGTTTCTGGTGGAAAAAATGTTGTCCCGGGTGTCCAGGTTCCAGGTAATCCCCGGCCCGGATGTCACGCCGCCGAACGTTCCGAACACCGAGCCGGTTGCAAGCACTCCCCCGGCGGCCAGGTCGCGAAGAAACCGGTTCTCGTAAAAGTAAACGGCGCCGACGTAAAAATCGGAGGGCAACGCAAGGAGCTCGGTGAGCCGGGCGCGAAAAAAATCGGACGTGTACGTCTCATCGACGCCGGCGGGGGGATCAGCGCCGACGCCGAAAAACCTGGAAGGGTAGCGGTCGTACTCTATGTCCGCGGTGAAATGATGCAGCCCATTCCCGAGAAAAAGATCACCAATAAACTCTCCGGTAAACTGCTTGTCCTGTGTGTAGATGAGGTCGAGGCGCGCAGATGACGGGCGCGAGGTCGTATCGCTGCGGGACGAACGGCGGAGATACATGATGCTGGCTCCTCCGGCTATGCCCGTTTCCGGTGTGTAGTACAGGATGGGAAGAGGGACAAATCCTTGTAGTTGTTCTTCATCCTGCGTCGAGGTTGAATCGGACGGAGTCGGCGCAATCGTCGGGCTCGAGGCTTCGCAGAACGCGCTCGAAAAGGCGAGGAGCAGGACGATCAGATGAGGATAAGCCCGCTTCATGGTTTGGCAGGTGGAGAGGGCCCTGAACGGTGCACAACGAAACGAAACAGCCCCGAAAAATTACTGCGGGGCTGCAGGGAACATAGCGAGTTATTCGGCCAGTTGCGACTCTTTTTTCTTTCAGTCGTTTCCGATTCGTGTTGACTGAACCGCTGCGGTTGTCGTCGGACCATCCGCCTCTCCTTCCGCGGCTCCTGCTGCGACGGGCGCGGGGCGAAGAAGCAATCGCGCACGTGGCAGGAGTTCTGCGAACCATCGGGGGAGTCGCACCTTCCACGAATCCACTTTCACGTACACAACGGGGACGAGGACGAGCGTCAGCAGAAGCGAGCTCGTCAATCCTCCGATCAACGCCCATGCCAACCCGGACTTCCACTCCGCTCCCGCCTGAGTGCTGAGCGCGATCGGCGACATGCCGAACACCATGGCGACCGTCGTCATGAGGATGGGGCGAAGTCTCGTTTCACCGGCCTCGATAAGCGCCTCGACGGTGCCGACCTTTCGCTCGGCTTTCATCTGGTTGGCCCGGTCGACGAGAAGGATCGCATTTTTTCCGACGAGTCCCGTGAGCATGATGATCCCCAGGAGCGAAAAAATACTGAGCGCGTTCATTGTCAGCGCGAGGGCGAGAAGCGCTCCGATCATCGCGACGGGGACCGAGAAGAGCACGACGAACGGGTAGACGTATGAATCGTAGAGCGCGACCATGATCATATACACGAAGAGGATGGCGGCGATCATTGCCAGCCCCATGGACGAGAAACCCTCCGCCTGATTTTTGAGGTCTCCGAGATACGTGACACCAATCCCCGCAGGGAGCGCGCCCGGCGCGGAGAGCTTTTGCTGGAGGTCCCCACCGATGGAACCGCTCGGCCGCCCCACGGCCTGCGAGTAAACCATCACCGAATAATTTCGGTTTTCCCGCTGCAGCTTTGCAGGTCCGGACGACTGGTAGATATCCGCGAATTGTTTGAGTTCCACGAGTTGACCGCGGTTGTTCATGACCGTCAGCCCGCCGACGTCGGTCGTGCGCGACCGGTCGAATTGGTCGAGCATGATGCGAAGGTCGTAGTCGGTGTCCCCCTCCCGGAACTTTGATTCATCGTCGCCCGAGAAAGCCACGCGAAGGGTTGCGCCGACATCGGCGAGGTTGACGCCGAGCGCCGCCATTTTTTGGCGGTCGATCTCAACCCGCGTTTCGGGTTTCCCTTCTTCCGCCGAAAGGCGCACGTCGGAGGAGCCGGGGATTGTGCGCAGGATGTCCGCGACCTGTTCCGCCGCCGCGCGGACGCTGTCGTAGACCGCCCCGTACACGTTGAGCTGGATCGGGGTCTGGTTTGCCACGCCGAAGATGCCGATTGGGTTCACGCGGACCTTGACGCCCGGAATTTCCGACACCCGTTTTTTTATCACCGCCGCGACATCGTCCGTCGAAAGTTTCCGGTCCTCCTTCGGCACGAGCGTCACGTTCAGCTCCGAAGAGTTGTTCGATGTCTGCCCGAGCAGTCCCTCGCTCGACGAGCCGACGTTGACGAATGTCTTCTTGACCTCAGGAATGCCGCTGAGAATCTGCTCCACCCGCTGGGTGACGAAATTCGTGTTCTCGAATGTCGAACCCGGCGGCAGTTCGAGCTGGACGGAAAACTCGCCCCGGTCGGCGACGGCAATGAACTCGCAGCCGATGAAGCCCGACGGGACGAGCGCAGCCGAGCCCACGAAAAGGAACAGGGTGGCAAGAACAACCTTGAGCTTGTTCGTGAATGCCCAGTGGATCCTGCCGAAACGAATCCGGAACCAGACGTCTTCCCGTAGACTCCAGCGGAGGATGCGGAGGTAGAGTGCAGTGAGCCTCTTGAACGAGTCTTCAAACCAGACGGCGAACTTCCCAAGGATCGTGTCGTGTGTCAGCCGCTCGAGCTTTGCAAATCGGGATGCGAGAAGCGGCGTGAGGGTGAAGGAAACGAAAAGAGACATCAACGTGGAGAAGACGACGACGAGGGCAAACTCGCGCAGGATGTTGCCGACGATGCCCGAAACCAGAGAGAGCGGAAGGAAGACGACGACGTCGACCATCGTAATCGATAGCGCGGCGAAACCGATCTCGTTTCGTCCCTTCAACGAGGCGGTCCGGCGCTCTTCCCCGTGCTCCAAATGACGGTAGATGTTTTCCAGCACAACGATGGAATCGTCGACGAGAATCCCGACGACCAGCGACATTCCCAGCAGGGTCATCAGGTTCAAGGACATGTCGAACACGTACATCCCGATAAACGTCGAGATCATCGAGGCGGGAATCGCAATCATGACGATGACGGAATTGCGAATGCTGTGAAGGAAGCCGAGCATGACAATGGCGACGAGGAGAATAGCCAGCATGAGGTCGTGCTTCACGGCGTCCGCGGCATCTTTGGTGAATGTCGATCCGTCCTGCGCGATGTCGAATCGCAGATTCATGTCGGAGTACGTTTTCTCAATCTTCGGCAATTCAGCCCGGACGAGGTCGCTGACTTCGACGGAATTCGCGTCGTTCTGCTTTTGGATCAGGATCCCGACGGACGTCAGGCCGTTGATCCGGCTGAGGGTCGTATAATCCTTCTGTCCGTCCTGTACTTCCGCGATATCGGCGAGTTTGATATCGCCCCCCTGACGGGACTTTGCGATCACGAGGGACCGAAGCTCGTCGATGGATTTGAATTTGCCCGCAAGCCGCACGTCGAACTGCGTTGTCGATTCCTTGACAAGGCCGGTCGGGAAATCGAGATTCGACGATTTGATCGCCTGGGTTACCTGCAGGATCGAAAATCCGTACGAGCGCACTTTCTGCGCGTCGAGATTCACGCGGATTTCCCTCTCGTCGCCGCCGACGAGGGTGATCTGCGCCACCCCGGGGATCTTGGCGATCCGCGGCTGGATCTTGTCCTTCAACAGCTGGTAGAACTGCCGGCTGGGCATCGAGCTCGTGGCACCCATGCGAAGCACGGGAATTTCGTCGAGGGCGAATTTCGTGACGGTGGGTGTTTTTGCATCCTGCGGCAGTTGGTATGCCACCTCATTCACTTTTCGCTGGACATCCTCCAGGGCCACGTTGATGTTCGCCGACTGAATAAATTCGATGATAACGAACGACACCCCCTCCGAGGACGTGGCGGACACGCGCGAGACGTTGTCGATTCCGGATACCGCTTCCTCGATCAGCTTGGTGACGGAGTTCTGGACTTCGGTGGGGGACGAGCCCGGGTAGACCGTCGTCACGGTCACGGTCGGAATCGACATCTTCGGCAGGAGTTCGTACTTCAGCTGCGTGTAGCTGAACAACCCGAGCACGCCAAGTGCGGCAAAGATGACGACGATGAGCGTCGGTCGTTTAATGGCTAATTCAGTAAGCGTCATAATAATCTCCGATGATTGCGTCCGGATTTCACAAACGGGACGCGGCGTCGATTGTCACTTCACGACCGTGACGGCAACGTTATCCTTCAAATTGTTCTGACCGCTGGACACCACCTGTTCACCCTCCGTGAGCCCCGAGAGGACTTCGAGATTCGACCCGACTTCCGCTCCAACAACGATGTTACGCAGACGGGCGACCCCTTTGTCCACGACGTACACCTGCGCGTTCTTCATGCTTCCCACCAGGGCCTCACGGGGAATTGCGAGAGCCGTCCGTGCGCCGACCGAACGGAAGTCGACCCGCGCAAACATTCCGGCTTTCAGCGGGTGCTGGGCGCTGTTCGCCAGAGAGACTTCGATCGGATAGGTGTGTCCGTCGTCCGCTTTGGCGCTGATCGTGGCGATGGTTCCCGGGAAAATGATGCCGGGATACACCTCGGTGGAGATATCGACGCGGTCGCCCACGGCGAGCTTGAATACGTCCTGCTCTGCCACGTTCAGTTTCACCTTCAGTCTTGAAATGTCGACGATGTTTGCGACCGGGTTCTTATCCTGGACCATCATCCCCACTTCAAGCGGGAATGAAGACACGACGCCCGTAATGGGGGTCTTGATCTTCGTGTCGTTATACTGCCGGCGCGCGACGATGTACTGAGCTTCCGCCGATTTGAACGCGAGCCGGGCCGACTCCAGTTGTCCGTCGGAAACGGACCTGTCCTTGTACATCGCTTCGAACCGCTCGAGGTCCCTCTTCGTCTTTTCGTAATTGGCCTCCGCAGTCGAATAGGCGGCTTTTTTGAGCTCGTCGTCCACCTGGATCAACACGGCGCCGGCCTCGACATGGTCTCCAACCTTGGCGAAAACCTGCATGATCCGCCCCTGTGTCTCCGACATCACTGTCACATCGCTGTTGGCGGAGATGGTCCCGGTCAAACTGATCGTTTCAGCCAGGCGTTGCAGGGCGGCTGTCACGAGCGTGACAGGAAGGAACCGCATCTCGTCCGGCCTCGATTTTGCCTGCATCCGCTGGCGGTTGAACAGGAGGACGGCGAAGACGAGCGCGAAGGCGATGATAACACCGACCGTGAGCTTCATTCGTTTCATAGGATCTCCGTGAATTGAGCTGGATGTTGAAATTCATTGTCCGACGGAGCGGGCAAGAGCCGCTTCGGCGAGCTGATAATCGACGAGCGATTCGGTATAGCTTGTCCGCGCCTGCAGAAGAGCAACCTCCGCGTCCAGGAGATCCGTGTTGACGGCAAGCCCCTGCTTGAACTTTGCGTCGGTGACCCGGTAATTTTCCTCGGCCTGCCGCACTTCCTGCTCCGCCACGCCGATGCGCTCCTGAGCCCTGTGAAGATTCAGCATCGAGCGCGTGACGTCGAGCGTCACCGCATCGCGCAGCTGCGCCAGGTCGTCCTGCGCCTGCGTCATCTGCGCCTTGGCTTCGTCGGTCTGGTGGACGGTGGTTCCCCAGTTCCACAGGTCGAACGAAACCCCGAGGTTCACATCCCACGTGTCCTTGAACTGGTCCTGCGTCGGAAATATGCGGGTGTTCGGCCGCGCCGTGAGATAGTCGCCGATAAGATAGACCTGCGGCCACCAGTTGGACTGCGCCAGCGAAACGGCGGCGTCCCCGGCCTTGACGCGCAGCTCCATCGACAGTACTTCGGGGCGCTTCTCGAGCGCTGCCTGGACGAGCATTTCGAGTTCGGGTGTCGGAACGGGTTCATGATGGATGCTGGAGGCCAGGTCGACGCTCGTTTCCAGCGGCAACCCGAGGACGCTGTTCAGGCTGATGCGGGCGATTTGAACGTTGTTCCGGGCGTCGATGAGCCGCAACTGCGCGTCGGACAGCTGAACCTTGACTTTCAGCACATCGTTCGTGGTCGCGAGACCCTGGTTCTGCCAGTTTTCAATATCCCGCACATGCGCACGTATCTCGTCGACATTTTCGCTGTCGACCTTTTCCAGCTCCACGGCCTTTGAAAGATTCCAGTAGGAGTATTTGATATTATAGACAAGGTCGCTCCGGTCTTTCTCGAACATCTTTTGGGTGGCCTGGGCGGAATACTCGGCGACGTCGGCATTTCTTTCGAGCCGGAAGCCGGTGAAAATCGGCTGCTGGAGCGTGACCTGGAGATTGTAATTATCCACGATGGAAGGTGAAAATGGTATGATCGTGTTCGACGGCGGAAGCCCGGGGCCGAAGGTATTCGCCGGAAGCGCAAACTCGACCGGCGGGATATCGCTGAGTCTTGTGTAGCGTCCGCTGAATTTCAACGACGGCAGGCGAAGGGCATTTGCCTCGCCCGATTTTGCGTCGGCGTACTGCACATTCATCCACGAAGAATGCAGGCTCTTGCTTTTATCGAGGCCGACCTGCAGGGCCTCGTCGACGGTGAGCGACATGTGCGGCTGAGCCCGCACGAAAGAGACGGATAACGGAAACAGGGAATAGAGGAGAATTCGTTTCATAGAAAGTTCCTTCCGGTCGGAATATATCAATATTGGACGCACTGAGGGGGAAGATATTTTATCGACGGTTTGTTACCGGGCAATTGCCTGGTATGCCATTTGCCGCCTTTGCGTTGAGTGGGCGGCATATTTTTCACGCGCTTCGTCGGTGAGAATACCCGCGAGCATCACGCTTCCCAGTTCCTCGAGAACCTGGCGCGGCGTGTATGGGAGCTGGCTCTGACGTTCGGGCTGGAGAAGAAACTGGAATGCGCCGAGATACATCATCACGACCAGCTCTTTGTTGATGTCGCGGCGGAATATCTGTTTTTCGATTCCCTGCTCGAGGAGTGTGGAAAGCACCCGCGGGACGCGCTCCTGCAGAAACTCGGAGCAGCCTTTTCCGACATGCGGAGCGTTGCGCTGGATGTCGAGCAGAAAATACCCTCCGACCTTCGAATGGTACGATGCGCTTACATCAATGAGACGGGTCAGTTTGTCGATAAAATCGACGGACTCGTCCGCCACGAGGGCGTCAATTCTGTTCGCCGTCTCCTTCTGCATCGACTCAACGATCGCTCCCAGCATCTCTTCCTTTCCAGGAAAGTACGTGTACAGCGTTTTCTTGCTCATGCCGAGGTCCGTCGCAATTTCACTCATTGTCACTTTGCTGAAACCGAATTTGAGAAAGTGCTCAGCCGCCTTGCTCAGAATTCGGTCCTTTGATTCCTGGTCAGACATCGTATTCTCCCTAAGTAGTCCGAGGAAACGTATTTGGTATCTCGAGTTTCCCTGAGGTCAAAAATAAAGAGCAGTCATTTTGCTGCTCTTTACGAGTGGAAACCAATTTGGTTTCGTTGGTTCCCAATCTAATAAATTAATGCCCGATTGTCAATATTGAGAAATCATCAATTTTGTTCCGTCAAACGGGGCCGCAATTTCAGGGTAGATCCAATTCAAAGGACAAATATCACACAATGGCTCAGCGCGAACCCCCGCCCTGTCCGTAGAGTTTCTCCAGGTAAAACTTCTGCTGGAAATATTGGTCATGCCAACCGGGATTCATCCGGTCGAGAAGCAGTCCCTCCGCCGCGCCGAACACGTAGAAGGCCGACCGCTTCATCGATGTGAGCGAGAGTGAGGGCAGTTGTCGTATGATGGCGGATTGGAGTGAGTCGGAAAGAGCACGGTAAGATGCGGGGGACCCAATGGGCGGCCGGATGCGGGAGCCGTATCGCGCAACACATTGACTCACCCGAATCTCTGTATACCGTGCGATCCCTTCCTGCCAAACCTGAAGCGAGAAATACTTGTAATCGTCGGGACGAAGCGTCGAACGGAACTCGGATTGCGAGCGCACATACTCCCTCGCTTTGACATCGAAGTCCCCGGAATCGACTGCCGTGAGGGCATCGAGCAACTTGGAGCATAAGGAGGTAAATCGGCCATTGACGTCTGCCGCGTCGTACGGGAAAGGATAGTTGAGCATCCACATCCCGGACTGATCGCCTCGCGAAATCGCCAAAGATTCCGTCGCCGCATAGTAATCCGGCTGCGACTGCTGGAGCTGGTGGAAGTGTTCGTGGAGCAGCGTAACTATCCAATGCGTCGGGTCAACAACGTTGGTAGCTTCGGGCAGACCGACGACGATGGTCGAATATCCGTTGACCGCCGGAAATGTTGCGAGAAGGTTTGTCTGCAGGATTCGTTTGCGGTACAGGACGAGAGAATGGAAAGCCGGGTCGTATCCCAACGTGTCGAAGTTGTTTGTCGCACGCGGATGGCGGATGAGGAATTCGTACTGGTCGGTTATGAGGAGCACCGCGAATGGTGCCCGGCTCCAACCCGCCCAGACCGAATCCTGGAGCGCATCACCGATGCGGAAGGCCTCGGCAAGATACCGGTGGGCCTCCATCGGTATGCGCGGCTTTTGGGCCACGCTGGTTGTGTAAGCGAGCAGGAACAGTGCGAAGGAGAGAAGAAGGGGATTCGTATGAGCGGACGGACTCCGTCGCGCGGTCGTTCGATGAAACATGCAAACTCCCATGGCATCCTTCGTCCTACTGCTTCACCTCGGGAATGTCCCCCGACGGAATGACGCGGCGCACACGGACGAAACGCCGTGCATTATATTCCCGGAAGTAGGGAGATGAGGGGTCGAAGCTCCCAAAACGGACGCGCCCGGAGCTTTCGATGTAAAGCTTGTTCTCAAGATAAATCGCAACGTGCGAGATTCGTTCGGGCCTGTCTGCCGTTCCCTTCCTGCCGAAGAACAACAGATCCCCCTTTTTGAGGCCGGAAAAATTCGCGTCGACCTGGACATCGGTCCCCATTGCCGCCTGCTGGTCTGCGTCCCTGCTCAGCTCCATGCCGTTGAGCCGATAGACGGTTTTCGTGAATCCCGAGCAATCCATTCCTTTCGCCGAGGTGCCGCCCCAAAGATAGGGTATTCCGACGAACATCTTTGCCGTCTTCTCGACATTGTCGCCGTTCAACGATCGACTCCCTCTCCACGAATCGTAATCGCTCACGAGTGATGATGCAATATAGCCCGTCCTGCCGTCGGCGATTGCGACGTGCGTCCATCCATTCGATGCGTCCAGGAACTTGAACAGGTTCCCGATAATGGCGTCACTCACCGGTTGTGCGTCGTCTCCGGCATTCTCCCGCACGACGCCAAAATACCCGGTGACGATGACTTTCCGGGCCGCAGCCCACGCGTCTACCTCCGCGCGGTCCGTGAGTGCGAACGCGTCGTCATCGAGCCAGCCGAGATAATGGTCGCTCGATTGGACATAGTAATAACCGCCGTGTTTCTTTAAAACCCTCACGACCATGCCCATCAGAACCTGGGTCGAGAGTTCTTCCGCGTCTCCCGGTTTCGTGCGAACGTTTCCGACACTGACCGTCACGATGCCGAATGTTTTGCTCCCAAGAGACGGGTCGGGTAACGTCCGAATACTGTCGATGACGGCGGCTTTCGAGGAGGCGCGGATGGCCTGCACGACCTGCTCCCGGGCGTCGGCGTCATCAACCTCGCCGCGCAAAATGAGGTTGGGGCCCGACATCTCCGCCGTCACGTCGAAGACCGCGGTTCGCCTGTCGGGGGCGTACTTGTCATGCATGGTTTTCAGAATATTCGCGAGGGATGTCTCCTGCGCCGACTGTGAAAAGCCAAGCGAGGCCGAGAGAAGGATGGACGAGAGAACGATGAGGCGCTTCATGCGAGAACGCGGGTAATTTATTTGAGTGATGTATTCAATTTTTGATGGACGGAACGACGCACGCTCATTCCCCTTCCTGTTGACTGCGTCTTGAGTAGATGTTCGCGGGAACCGGTTGATACGAGATTTCGACCACAAGGTACCGGTCGGGCGAAGTTCCCCAGATCATCGTGCCGCTCGTCGGATCCCGTCGTACGAGGAGGCGTCCGTAGTGAGCGTCGTTCGACCGAAAATAAAAAATGGTGGAGGTTACGGCCGCCGTTGTGTCAATCTCGATGACCGTATTCGTCGGCGCGTAGGAGCTCGTATCCGGGGGACGAAGTTCCGCGTCGTCCAGGTTGCCGGCGGAGTACGAGAAAGAGGAAAAGAGAGTCGTTCGGGGAAAACGCATCGTACCTCCGGGCGTCAGGTAAAGATCGGCACTGCGAATGGAAACGGAGGTGATGGTTTCTGTCCGCACAAACAGGTCTACCTCGGCAGTATCCGAAGGAGTCGAGGGATTGAGAAGGTTGACGGTCCTTGGGCCGCCGGTGACGGAGGAGTGAAAAATAAGGGCCGCGTTTCCGGACGTACTGGAGGATTCGTAAACGAGGATGGGTTGACCGGAAACCGAATCAAATCGGCTTGCGGGAGCCCACACAATGGAGAGGGGAGTCGAATTCCCCGCGGATGAAGATGAGTTGGGTCGGGCAATGACCGCAAAGGTATAGACGGAGGAAGGCATCAGTCCTCCGAAACGGAGAGATGAGTTTGAACCGGCGCTTTTGGTGAGGATGACGCCCCCGATTTGATCCTCGGGCGTGGCGTTGACGAGGTAGTCTCCAAAGTCCGGGGTCGACGCGCTCGGCGATGGTGTCCAGGCAAGACCGACGGAAGTCGAGTCGGCCGAGAACGCGCGGAGGTTCGAAATTGGTTCGAGAGGCCCCTTCGGTGGGACGGAAGTTTTTGCGCACGAAGAGAGCAGCAGAACAAAAGATGCGGCGAGAAGAAGGTGGATCGCGTTCCGGGTATCCATGATTACGTCCGATGTGACGCTGTGACCGATTTCATCGGAAAGCCGTTCGCTTCAAGCGCTCCATCCATCAATGTCGCGGAAAGTGGCGAGAGAAACAATTCGCTTTGCAAAAGTATTGATAATAGAGTAGATTTGCCAAACGCGATTGGTGAAGGGGTTTCATTGCAAATGCGAGGTGACTCGACGTGAAGTACCAAACAGGATTAATCGTGCTCTTGTTCATCGCGGCCGGCCTCGGGCTGACCGACGGATGCACCGACATGGGGTCGCCCGTGACGGAGCAGCAGACCCCGGCCCCGCCGGCCGGCGGTGGAAGCACGGATACGGTGCGGTTTTCCACCGTCGTTCACCCGATCCTTCTTGCGAACTGCGCTCTGAGCGGCTGTCATCGCCCGCCGAACCCCCAGGCGAATTTTGACCAGACGACGTATACGGGCGAGCGGGCGGGAGGGGTGATGTTCGGCTCAAATGTCATCCAGCCGGGAGATTCGTCCTACGGCTCGCCGTCGACCTCCGTCGGCAGCGGCATCATGAAAATGCTGCGAAATGTGAACAATCCGTATGGAAATTTTCGAATGCCGCAGGGGGGACAGTACGTCTCGACAGGCCTGCCCGACTCGATGATCGTGCAGATCGGGACGTGGATCATGCAGGGGGCGAAAGACAATTGACGAGGAACAATTAAAAAGCAAAAACCAAGAAGAACAAATCGAAAACAATAAAGGCTCCGGCAAACTTTGCCGAAGCCTTTTTCATTTCAGAGGCAGAGGACTTTATCTCATGAGCATCATTTTTTGAATAATTGATTCCTTCGAAGCTTGCAGCCGCAGGAAGTAAACTCCACTGGGCAGCCGCGAAGCGTCCCAGCTCATCTGAAAATAACCCGCGCTCTTATCTTCTTCAACCAGCACCGCGACCGCTCTTCCAAGCATATCATATATTTTCAAGGAAACAAATCCAGCTCGAGCGATGCCGAATCGTATTTGCGTTGAGGGATTGAATGGATTGGGAAAGCATGATACGGAATAGCTCGTCGGAGTTTCGCTCAGCGCCGATATATCATCATTGTCGTTTGCACCGCTGTTCAATTCAGCATACTCCGCATACCAATTTGGCGAAGCAAATGTTTCTGATGGGGCTGAGCGAAAATCCCAACCAGGATAGTTATCGACAATGGCTTCGTTTTCATGTCCTTCTCTCTAAAGCATGCGCGCCTATTTGATTTTGTATAGTTGAGTCCCGTGCGGATAATCTGAGCCAACATAGACACTTCCATCGGCACCAATGGATGGTGGCGAATCAATGTCGGGGATACTGCCATCGGGAGACTTTAGACACATTGCAAACTTAAGAGTGCCGTTGGGATTGAGGGCAAAAAAGTTCAGACTATCATCCGGTGTCCGAGAGGTTCCCTTACCGAAGTAGATTGTGCCGTCGAGATCGGTTGCAGGCACACACTGCGACCAGGCCAATCCCGGCAAGGGGTATTTCCATTTTAATTTACCTGCATAGTCGACCGCATAGAGAGCATGCCCGGTAATGTAGATTGTTCCGTCGCGACCGATGACAGGTCCAGGATAATTATTCGACCAATAAATATCATTCGCCACCCACCGAACGGTCCCGTCCTTTGAGACAGAGCAGAGACCACCGGTGGTCGTATTTATGCCGAAATATACATTGCCATCGTTGTCTACAGCGGGATCTGAGGTCTCCCCCCGATACGCCCACTTTAGCACTCCGCTCGTGTCGATGGCATTCAACGCTGTGAAGCTCGTGACATACAACGTAGTGCCGTCCGGTGACATTGCCGGTGAATAATGAAGAGTGCTCGTCGAATCGGGCTTCATTTTCCAGCCCAGTGTGCCGTTTTTTCGGATGGCGTAGAGATACCCGGAAGCGAGATAAATAGTCTGTCCATCCTTTGAGATCAACACGGAAGAATAGCCCTCGGCGACATCAATAGGGTATTTCCAGTTAAGGTGACCTGTCCCGTCGTACGAAAAGAGCCACGCGCCACCGGTCGAATCGTTGCCATCGAAGTAAATAGTCCTGTCACTAGCGACCATCGCGGAGCTAACTCCGCCGCCATATACACTCCATTCTTGCACACCGTTCGGGAGAACCGCAAAGAGATCTCCTCTCAGGCAGCCCACATAGACCGTTCCGTCCACGTCGATTATCGGGGAAGGATACACAAGGCCTGTGGTGGTGAACATCCACTCGACCTGTCCAAGTTGAGGGCCGCGGTATGGGCTGCGTGCTGTGTGTTGCGGATCATGCAAAAACATCGGCCAGGGGGAGCTGGCAAGCCCGGGCCACGAGATATCTACCTGCGGTTGAGTCACCCAGTTCGTGTCGGGTGCGTTCGGTGAAGAAGGATCTGTCGGATGCTTGCACCCGAGTTCGAGAAATATCAATGCGAGGAAAATGAGGAATGGAAGGAAAACCGAGATCCGGTTGCTCATCGGTTCGTACCCCCTTTCGCGGCAGAATCTACTGCAACCATAGTACGATTGCCCTTTGCACCAATCAAGCAATCGCAACTTTACTACCAAGATGCCACTCAAATATTACAGTTTATACTCAGGAGAGTCAAGACGACGGATAACTGTTCGCGCCTCTCGTTATGATGCCGCGACGGGAAAGAGCTTTGTCAGAATTGACATTCGTCCAAAACGCCGTCTCAAATCTGAGACAAGTTAAGTACCGTACGACTGAAAACTCAGAGCAGAGAGCTGATGTCTTCATCCTTGTGTAAAGAGTGGAAGGCGCCGCAACCGTTTGTCAATTTTGCGTTCACCAAACGACAAACCAAAAGAAGGTGGAATCCATCAGGAACACATGTGCATTGGACCGAAAGCCGCTGGAGGGGGAAGCGAACAATAGCGAAAGAAGAAAACTAAAAAAGCTCCGGCAAACTTCGCCGAAGCCTTTTTAGTTTTTAACTTTTCCTTTTTACTTGAGTAACACCATCTTCCTCGTTGCCTCCTGCCCTGCGCCGGTGGTCAATCGGTAGAAGTAAATTCCGGAGCTTATCTTTTCCGCATCAAACGTCACCGTGTACGTCCCCGGCGACTGCCGTTCGTGCACAAGTTCCGCGACCTCTCTTCCGAGCAGATCAAACACTCTTAACGAAACATTGCCGACCGCTGAAAGCTGATAGCTGATGGCTGTCGTCGGGTTGAACGGATTTGGATAGTTCTGCTCGAGGCGGAAATTCCGAGGAGTCTCGCTTGAAACTTGTTCGACCTTTGTCACCACAAGGTCACCGAGTCCGATGTTCCCCCGTATCTCATCGCCCGGATATGTCATCGACTGAACGCTGACGTACAATTTGCCCCGCAATGCGGCGGCGAACATCGAGTCCGCCATAAGCCACGACCCGGAGCCGGTGCTGTCGGTGAAGGCGATTGTCTGAACCGCCCCGCCTCCCGGCAAATAGTGAAACTGCGCCGCACTGAACGACGAAACGAGCCCCGCAATCGTCACACGGTATCGGGAAGTATCCTGCCCGTTGTCGACCCACGCAGTTCCATGCGCGACGGACGGCGTTCCCGCCTGCGCCCCGTCCAGTTTAGCCGTGAACACCGGTCCCGATAGCACGAGGGCACCCTGAAGTTCCCCTTGCGGATTTCTGCTGCTTCTCAGGTTGATGAACAAATTCCCTTTCATGAGGTCGACGAGATTCGCATCGGTGAACGAGGTCCAATCTCCGGAGGCATAATTCGAGCTGAATGGCAGCTGAAATATCGACGGATTGGCATTCGACTGGATATATCCCCCGCTGAAAGTAGATCCGAGTAATCGTGCGTACGTGACGCTGTATCGAATCCGCGAAAGGTCGGAATTGAGAATTGCCCATCCCGTTCCGGATCCGGTTGAACCGCTTCCCGCCTGCGCTCCGTTGATCGTGGATTCGAACGCAAGTTGTCCCACGGGTGTAACGGTCCCACGTATTTCACCGTTGCTGAAATTTGCAGTCTCAACGTTGAGATAAACCTTCCCGTGCAGAAGAACCGTGATGATGCTGTCGGGAGAGCCGGACCAATCGCCGATCGCCGTGCTGTCGGTGAACGCAACCTGCTGAAGAATTGCCCCATTGCCGGCCCAGCGGAAATGCGCTGTGTTGAAGGCGCTGGAAAGACCCGCAATCGTCATCGCATACTTGAGTCCTCCGGCGGCCCCGGAATCCCAACGAGCCCAACCGGTTCCCCGCGCTTTTGACCCGGAGTTTTCCAGCGTGCTGTCGATATTCATCGTGAAGCCGAACTGACTCCCCTTCAGGTATCCCCGTATCTCGCCCGCGGGAGAGATTGAGCTCCGGATATTGATGTACACGTGCTTTCTGGCCAGATACGTGATGAGTGAATCGGGGATATTCGTCCACGTGCCCGCTGCCGTGTTGCCGTTGAAAAGGATGGAACCGACGGGAGTGAAGGAAGGAGAGATTTCGAACTCTGCCAGCGTGAGGGTACCCTGCAGTTTTGCGATCGTGATCTGGTACGTCAGCGTTTTACGGTCTGCGCTCAGGAGTGCCCACGCGGTTCCCTTCGCGGCGGAATTCGAGCCGGTTCCGGTGCTGTCCAAACTCGAGAGCCACATGACCTGCTGGGCGGACAGCGACAAGGGGGCCAACAACGAGAGCATGAAGAGGAGGCGGATTGCTTTCATGAAATCTCCTTATGGAAAAAGGTCACAGGATCAACGTCATCGTCCCTGCGTACGACCGATCGTACTGCATGGACCGGCGGTTCCAGCAGCTAGTCCAGAACGAATCCGGCAAAGGCCGGGAATACTTCAACGTACATGCCGGCTGGAGAGCGGGGGGTGATTGCAAGCACAGGGAGGCGGGGAGAACCCGCGCTGTCTCGAAATGAGCTACGAGCGGATATGTTCCTGGTCGCAGTGCACATCGAACATCGTCGTCAACGTGCGTGCAACCTGGTCGGGGGTGTGGCCTTCGATCTGGTATCGGTGCACCATTTCGAGAAGCTTGCCGTCCCGCAGGAGTGCGAAGGATGGAGAAGATGGGGGATTGTTTTCAAAATACGACCGCGCTTGTGCTGTTGCTTCACGGTCGCCGCTTGCAAATACCGTCACGACCTTGGACGGGAGCGTCTTGTTTTGCAATGCTTTCGCCAGAGCAGGCCTTGCGACTCCCCCCGCACAGCCGCATGTCGAATTGACAACGACGAGTACCGTCCCTTTTTCGTTCTTCAAGACAGCATCGACATCGGAAGGCGTGCGCAACTCCTGCGCTCCCAGCCTTGTGACCTCATCGCGAATCTGCTGCATGATGATATCATACGTCATGGAACGTCTCCTTGAGGGTTTTTGTCAACAACACTCGGTCAGGCCCGTTTGTTCCACCCGGGCGGACGAAATCCCCGATAGGTGTCGTACTTTGAATCGTAGAACAAAAGTTGAAAATTGCTGTCGCGGAGAGTGCCGCCGGATGGGTAAAGATAGAACTCGGATATCATTCCTGTCGGCTTTGCAGCGGGTTTCCCCGCTTCTGAATAGAATGAAAGGACATAGTAGCCGTTCCGGTATTCCGCGGTCTCGAGTTGCTTCAACACGTTCGGGTGGCTGAACACGCGCACATCGTCCGCAGCGGGGTCACTGTTCACGGAGCAAGTCGTTGAACTGTTCCGGCCGGATGATCATGAGGATGGAGGAATGAGAGACAATGAGGTACTTCTGTTCCTCGTACTCCACCTCGATCGCCGAATCGCGAAGGAAGATTGCGTAATCACCCTCCTCGGCTTGGAGGGGCAGATACTTGATCGGATCCTTCGGCGTCGTCGACCACGATTCCTGGTCGATGAAGTGCGGATTGGGCACGGCGTAGCCGGGTCCGATCTTCACAACGAAGCCGCTCTGGACCTTTTCCTTTTCCTTCACCCCGGGCGGAAGATAAAGTCCGTGCTGGGTCCGGTCTGCGTCTTTGTCGGGAGCGATAAGAACTTTATCGCCGACGAGGATGATTTTTCTATGCGTTTTGGTTTCCATTATTTGCTCTAACGTTCGTCTATGATTTCGAGTTCCGTGGATGCGCTCAGAATCGAGCTTCCTGCGAATTTTCAGACCGCCGGATGTCGCCGTCGGAATTCATTCCGCACTCCCTATTCCCCATTCCGCATTTGGTCGTCGGAACGGCGGGATTTTCCGCCAGAGGCGGATCAGCCTTCCGCCAAAAAAACCTGCGGACAAGTCGGCTGAGAACCCAAACGCGACCCCCTACACCCCAAGTCCCAAAACGGCTCGCGAACGTCTTGTGTGAGCGAACGCCGTTTTGCGGACTCCGTCTGGTTTTGGACGGGCCCCAGGAGCATTTCGGAATGCGGAAAGTTGAATCCGGAACTCATTCCGCACTCCCTATTCCCCATTCCGCATTTGGTCGTCGGAACGGCGGGATTTGAACCCGCGACCCCTTGCACCCCAAGCAAGTGCGCTACCGGGCTGCGCTACGTTCCGATTTGATCTTTGAAAGAGTCTTCCAACCTGCAGGCGACTTCAGGAATCGCTCTTGCCGTATCGCTTCAGTTCTTGTGTGGAACGACTCGCTGTACACCAGCTCCCAAGGCCGACCTGACTTCGTCGACCGCGATTCGCCCCAATTATGCTTCTTGATTCTTGTTTCAAGGTTTGAAGTCTGCCCGACATAATATTTTCCGTTGACTCTACTGCGAAGGACATATACGTGATACATTATCCCCCTGGCCCTTGCACCCCAAGTCCCGAAGGCCTGCCCGCCTCCATTGTATCAAGATGGCAGGCGGGGATCACTTCGTGACAAGTGCGCTACCGGGCGGAGTCTATCCCGTCATGTTTCTAGACGGGACTACGTTCCGGATTACTTGATGCCCCCTTGGACTTGACTGGCGCGCCCTCCTCAATCCATAAATCGAATCTCAATCAGCATCCCCAGTTTTTCCTGCATTTTCTGCTGCAACAGCTCGATGGTGGAAGAAACAACTCCGTATTGCACGTCCTTTCGGATCCTCGAACGGAGAAAAGAAAGCGCTTTATCCTCGTTTCTCCAGCAGGGGACGAAGGTTGTTCCTTTATCCGAATCCATGAACGCACTGAATCCCTCCGCAAGGAACGGCCGGACAGTCAAATCGGGAATAATATAATAAAGAGGGGTCGACATGTCTTCGAACAGCTTTACCTCGGGGGTTCTTGCTTTGCCCTCCGCTCTCACGGTTCACTCAAAATATACGCATCGAGCGCCCTGAAAGCAATTCGACAGCGTTTTGTGGATGAATGTCGTCATTTGCCAATTGGAATCTCATCGACTATATTTCATCCGGTCAGAATGATGAATTCAGACGAGGCGTAGGCGGAACGCAACGCCTGTCCGAAAGAAGTCTTATTCCAGGAGATAACCTTATGGCAGACCCGAAAGCCCTGCTGATGAACGCCGTGAAAGACTGGGCAAAATTTACCGCGGAGCGGGACAAGATGAAGACCATCGCGACCGAGGTAGCGTCCATCACTCGAAAACTCGTGGCAGAAAATCTGGCGTTTCTCAAAACGCAAAACATCGACGCGCAATTTGAAAACCATGAAGCGATGAAGATCCTCGGCGTACCCATCCAGGTTGACCCCGTCGTCGAGGCGACCTTTCCCACTGTCAAGGCAAGCGTGACGCTGAAATGCGGCGGCGCGAACCGGGCGATCGTCATCAACCCCAACGCGACGATTTCAGCCGCCGGGCCGCCGTTTCCATTCGAGAATTTCAAGAAGGGAATTCCGGAGACGTTCCTCAACAATGCGGCGGAATTCGTGTCCGACGCGTTCCTCAACGCAGCCCGGACGGGCGGGGTGAAGGAGTAGCGCCCGCCGGTCTCACCGCGGCTCCAACGTTCCATTGAAACAATTCCGACCCGGATATTGTTGAGTAAACCCGGGGTGGCCGGGGTCGTTCCCTCGGGGCGTCATACGGCTTATCCGGAGTGATACAATATTCCGCAAGGGGTTTCGTCTATCCTTTCTAACAGCACACAGTCCCTTTGGAATCAGTATTGACATTTGACGAGCGAAACGCATCGATCGCTCAGACAGTGAAGAAAGAGCGCAAGCGGCTCGGCGATTTCATCAAGCGCCGGGTCGGCAATGTCGCGGACGCGGAGGATATTCTGCAGGATGTGTTCTACCAGCTCGTGACCAGCTACAGCGTCACCGAGCCGATCGAACAGCTGACGTCCTGGCTCTTCACCGTGGCGCGCAACAAGATCATCGATTGGTACCGGAAAAAAAGACCCGAGCCGCTGCCGATCAGCGCGGAAAATCCGGACGAACCGCTCAACCTGGCGGACATACTCTATGACCCAAAACAGAACCCCGATGAAGTGTACGCGCGTTCTCTTGTATGGACCGAGTTGAGCGATGCGCTCGACGAGCTTCCGGAAGAACAGCGATTTGTTTTCGTCATGCACGAACTGCAGGGAAAAAGCTTCAAGGAAATTGCGGAGATGACGGGTGAACCGGTAAACACCCTTCTCTCAAGAAAACGATATGCCGTTCTGTTTTTGCGGGAACGGTTACAGGAACTCTACGATGAAATACGAAATGTATAGGAGGAAACTATGAAATCCTGGTGGTTTATGCGAGGCGCAAAATTCCTGCTCTTCGCGGTCGTCGCGGTCGCCGTCCTCGGCTTCGTGACGATGCTGCTGTGGAATGCACTCGTCCCCGATATCTTCCACGGGTCGACGATCACTTTCTGGCAGGGCGTGGGCTTGCTCATCCTCTCCCACATTCTCCTGCGCGGCTGGGGCAGGTGGCGTTACGGCAACGGGTGGAAGCACGACCGTTGGCGGCGACGCTTCGAGGAGAAACTCGCGGCGATGACGCCGGAGGAACGCGAGAAATTTCGCGAGGAGTGGAAACGCCGGTGCGGCTCCTATCCCGACGAAACGCCGGAACAAAAAGCCGCCGCCAAAGCGTAACGAATTCGCGAGACGTCCGACCCTTTGCGACCACGAAAGGGCGGACGTCGTTATTTTCCTGCAGCGTGTCCTGCGAAAGGAGAGAATATGAAAATCGGCGTGCTTGGCACGGGAATGGTTGGAAATGCGATCGCCACAAAGTTGTTCCAAATGGGCCATACGGTGAAGATGGGCTCGAGGTCGGCGACGAACGAAAAGGGGGCCGCGTGGGTGAAAGCAAGCGGCCCGAACGCGTCGCAGGGAACGTTTGCCGATGCGGCGGCGTTCGGTGAGATGATTTTCAATTGCACGAACGGCATGGGAGCATTGGACGCGCTGAAGCAGGCGGGCGCAGGAAATCTTCGCGGCAAGGTCGTGATCGATATCTCGAACCCGCTCGACTTCTCCAAAGGGATGCCCCCCTCTCTCACTGTCTGTAATACCGATTCACTGGGAGAACAGATCCAGCGCGCGTATCCGGATGCGAAGGTGGTGAAGACGCTCAACACCGTCAATTGTGCCATGATGGTCAATCCCGGGCTGGTCCCGGGAGAGCACGACGTATTCATCTGCGGAAATGATGCGGGTGCGAAGTCGAAGGCCGAAGAAATGCTCAAAAAGTTCGGATGGAAATCGATCATCGACCTCGGCGATATCACGAATGCCCGGGCGACCGAGATGCTTCTTCCAATCTGGGTCAGGTTATACGGGAAGTTTCAGTCGCCGATGTTCAATTTCAAAATCGTTCGCCCCTGACGCCGACAAACAGTCATCGTGTTCGCAAATACACCATGGGTGAGTCTGGTCGTGGGCGGATGGTGCGCCGTGAACGGGGTTCTTCACGAAAGCGCCGTTATCGTCAAGCATGAAGGTCCCTATGACCGGGACTTTCTTCGCCTTCTGCTGGACGGACACATACTCATAACGTGCGGACTCATGCAAATGACCGCCTGGGTCGGCCTGCGGTCCGGCGCTCCGTGGGCGTTTGCAGTCTCGGGAATTGCGACACTCAGCCTGCTCGTCTATTGCGGACTGATTTTTCCCTTTCTGAAATCGTTTGTGACGATTTTTCTTAACGCAGTCTTGATCCTGTTTCTTGCAGGGGCTTACCTGCAAAAGTAGGTTTCTCAACAATCAAACCCGGAGGGAGATTCATATGGTGAATGTTATTCCGCTATCCAGCACGCTCAGCCCGCAGAGCCGGGAGCCCGAGCATCGCGACAACGGCGACCTTGCACTCCTCGATTCATATTCGCAGGCCGTGGTCAAGGTTGTCGAAAAAGTTTCTTCCGCGGTCGTCAAGATCGACGTGAGCCACCACCGGCGCAAGGGCTACCGCCGCGGCCGATGGCACGATGAGGAGCAGGTGACAGGGAGCGGCTCCGGTGTGATCTTCACGCCCGACGGCTTCGTGTTGACGAACAGCCATGTCATCCACAACGCCGCGTCGATCACCGTCGTCCTTGCGGACGGGAGGGAATTGTCCGCGCAGCTGATCGGCGACGATCCGTTTACGGACCTCGCAGTGGTCCGGGTGGATGCGCACGATTTACCGACGGCGGAGCTTGGCGACTCGCAGGCGATTCACATCGGCCAGCTCGTGATCGCGCTCGGCAATCCGCTCGGCTTTCAGGCAACCGTGACCGCCGGCGTTGTGAGCGCGCTCGGCAGGTCATTGCGCGGCGCAGGGGGCCGGTTGATCGACAACGTGATCCAGACCGACGCAGCGCTCAATCCGGGAAATTCCGGCGGACCGCTCGTCAATTCGCGCGGAGAGGTCATCGGCATCAACACCGCAGCGATCCCATGGGCGCAGGGCATTTGCTTTTCCATTCCGATCAACACGGCAAAACTGATCGCGGGGCATTTAATGAAAGAGGGGAAGATATCACGGGCATTCCTGGGAATCAGCGGCCAGGTGATTGAAGTTTCCCGTCAGGCGCTCCGTGCGCACGGGATCCCCGGAAGTCGCGGCGTGGCCGTTGCCGGGATCGAGCTGCAAGGTCCATCCGCCCGTGCCGGTCTCAGGACCGGTGATGTGATCATCGAGATGAACGGCGCCCGGGTAGAGAGCATCGACGACCTTCACAAATACTTGTCGAGCGAATTTATCGGCAAAGAAGTGGTTGTTTCGGTTCTTCGGCTCGAAAAGAAGATCTCCATCTCAATCGTACCCGAAGAGCTGATCGCCCGCTAGAAGCGAATCCCCGCTGTTCGGAGAAAACCGTGAGAGGGAATTGGATAAAACCTCTTGCGGTTTTTCTTATTGGGTGATTTCGCGTATCTTGGCCTTTATGCAGTTCATCGAACCCGGGTCCAGTGTCATGGCGAGTCCCGCAGGTTGGCGGCAGGACGAAGCAATCGGATGACTCCGGCCCACGATCTCCCGACGTCCGGCTTCCTCGCCGAGGAGCGTTCGCGAGACATTTGCGCGATGACATTCTGACATTCGCAACTTCTTCGCATTAAAGTGAAAATCCTTCTCTCCTATCTCCGGAAGTACTCGAATCTCGTTGCGCTCGCGCTCTTTCTCGCGGCTGTCAATCAGATTTTTTCGCTCCTTGACCCGCTCATCTTCCGTCACATCATCGATGAGTACGCAACCCAGTACAAGAAGTTTTCTTCATCGGGATTCTTCCGCGGCGTGGGTCTTCTCCTTGCAGCCGCGGTGGGCGTTGCGTTTGTTTCACGCGTTGCCAAGAACTTTCAGGATTACTTCATCAACGTCATTACGCAGCGGCTGGGCGCTCAGATTTATCAGGATGGTCTGAGGCACTCGCTGGAGCTTCCTTACCAGGTGTTCGAAGACCAGCGGAGCGGCGAGACGCTCGGGAAATTGCAGAAAGTCCGTAGTGACGTCGAACGTCTGATCTCTGTCTTCGTCAACCTCCTCTTCACGACAGTCGTCGGCGTCGTGTTTGTGACGTTCTATGCCGTCAGCGTGCACTGGCTGATTGCGCCGGTGTATTTTTCGACCATCCCGGTGCTGGCGTGGCTCAGTTCCGTCCTGAGCAAAAAAGTGAAAACGATTCAGAAGACCATTGTCGCGGAAACGACCGCGCTCGCCGGTTCAACGACCGAATCGCTCCGGAACATCGAGCTGGTGAAAAGTCTCGGGCTCGCGCAGCAGGAGATCGCCCGTCTCAATTCAACGACCGGCAAGATTCTCAAACTCGAGCTCAAGAAAGTGAAGTACATTCGAAGCCTGAGCTTCATACAGGGAACAACGGTCAACGCTCTCCGGACAAGCATCCTCGGCCTGATGTTGTATCTCATCTTCAGGCAGGAAATAACGATGGGGCAGTTCTTCTCGCTCTGGATCTATTCCTTCTTTATTTTCGGGCCGCTCCAGGAACTGGGGAGCGTCATCAACATTTACCGGGAGGCGGAAGTCTCGCTCAAGAACTTCGCGGACATATTGAACATGCCCC